>NZ_VOPZ01000009.1 GCF_010470665.1 Desulfovibrio sp. JC022
CATCCCATTTCGTCAGGCCCGATGGAAGGCACCAACAACAAGATCAAGACCATGAAACGCCAAGCCTACGGCTACCGTGATCAAGAGTTTTTCAAACTCAGAATCATGGGCATTCATGAGGCAAAGTACTCTTTAACCGGATGAACCTTTTTTATTACCTTTTGACAAAACCTTTCACCTGATTATACCTTTACCAATATTTTCATTCAAATAAGGATTGGTAATGTACAATACAAAATATCAAATTTTCATCAGCTCCACCTACGAAGACCTCAAAGAAGCTCGAAGCAAAGTACAAGAAACCATTCTTGGCCTCTATCATTTCCCAATAGGCATGGAAATGTTCAGCGCCGATAACGATGAGCAGTGGGAAATCATCAAAGACACCATTGATAACAGCGACTACTATGTAATCCTTATTGGACACCGATACGGCAGCATTACCTCTGAAGGGATCAGTTATACAGAAAAAGAGTACGATTACGCGCTTGAAAAAGGAGTTCCCATTTATGCTTTCGTAAGGGAACGGGACATTTCGACAACATCACGTGAACGCGAAAATGATCCTGAAAAAATGAAAAAGCTTGAAAATTTTATTACGAAAGCCACATCCAACAAGATGTGCAATTTTTGGACGAATATTGATGAATTAGCAACCCAAGTCGCTATTGCCCTTCCCAAAGCTTTTGCGCGTAATCCCCAGACAGGATGGACGAGAGGCAGTGGAGAAGACATACAAACTATTTCAAAAGAACTTGCAGCAGCAACAGAAGAAAACAGGAAACTTCGAAAAAAAATAGACTCACTCAGCAGCTTACAGCAGAAAAAACCCGAACTGGCATTAAAAATAAATGACTCAGACAACTTAACCGTAAATCTCAAAGACCTTACTGACTACTACCAACGAGCAACACCATTAGATGAAAATAATATTGAAGCACATTTACTAAAATACATAAATAAAGATTTAATACTAAAATACAATAAGTCATTACCAACGCAAGAAGACATAACCAAATTTAACATAGAAGCTAATAAAATCCAAAGACACAATTTATGCGCACAAAAAATAATTGTAACAATAGAGAACAATGGCTGCGCAAAAGCAAATAACATTAGAGTAGACCTAAAATTCCCCAACACAATAATAATACTAGACAATGATAATTATAAAAAATTAAGTCTACCTAGACTTAGCATAGAAAAATCTCCATTACAAATAGCTCAAGCAAAGTACAATATTGACCACGGGAGCAAAGACCATAAAGATCTTATGCTTAGTATGTATGAAAATATTCAAACTCAATCAAACTCAACACCCCCCATATACGAAGCAGAAAACACGCCACCAATAATTGTAAACACAAAAGGCGATCACTCTTATAATATAAACAAAAAAAACAACACCATATCAATAGAATTCAATGAATTAGTACACAAAAGATACTTAAACATAGACAATTTCATCATTATTCCTAAACAAATAAATAAAGGAATCATAGAAGTAAGTGTTCACTGTGAAGAGTTTGATGAAATTAAACATTCAGAGATTCCAATTGAAATTATTACCATCCAAACACACTTATAACTAAATAATGTAAACAGAAGTCCACCACTGTAACCAGATACAGCACAGACTAATTGTAGACCAGCCCCTTCCCCTTCTCGGTCAGCCTATACCGCTGATTCTTACTCTTGGGCTTGTCGGGAATAGTCATTTCCACAAGCCCGGCTTCGAGTGCAGGCTTGAGATAAAGCTCCCTGAACGATTTACGATCCTTAAGATTCAAAACAGATAACAATTCATCACGATGCATTTCACCTGAAACCGCTTCTACCAAGGCTTTAACATGAGGGGTATCATGGGGGGTATCATAGGGGGTAGCAGACAAAACCGCATCCAGAATCATCTTGAGCATGAACTCTATGAAGGGTGCCGAGTCAGCTTTTTTTGTACTCTGCTGTAGGGCATAATAGTATTCTTCCTGATGTTCAAAAACCAGACTTTCAACCGGAATATCCGCGAATAATGAATTCCAGCCTTTCAGAATCAAGGTCTGCCATAAACGGCCCATGCGGCCATTGCCGTCTGCGAACGGGTGGATGAATTCAAATTCGCAATGAAATACCGAGCTGGCAATCAGCGGATGGTCGTCGGTTGCCGCCAGCCATGCAAACAAATCCTGCATGAGCGTCGGAACTCTATCGGCAGGCGGGGCCATGTGGATTACTCTTTCCCCGGCTATCACACCCACACCGGAACGGCGGTAAACACCGAACTCATCAATGAGTCCGCTCATCAACACACTGTGCGCTTCCTTTAAATCAGCTTCACTTTTTACCGACCAATCATCAAACCGATCATAAGCGGCAATAGCGTTACGCACCTCCTGAATTTCACGGGGTGGTGCGACTACTCTTTTGCCCTCCAGAATGGCTGTAATCTGTTCTTTACTGAGATTATTACCCTCAATCGCCAAAGAGCCGTGAATTGTGCGTACCCGGTTGATACGCCTTAACCGCAACTCTTTTGAGTTGTCGGCAAGGACGGTCAAACGCCCTACTTCCTCGCTTATCCTGGCAATCAGATTTACGATGGAAGGGGTTATTGTATGAGGAGGCTGGTAGGCAACCATGACCTACTTCTTCTTTTGCGGATAAACCAACAACACCACACGGCGGTTGCGCTTCTGGTTGGCGGGGATAGCCTTGCCGTTCTTGTCCATGTTGGGATAGGCGGGAGCGGTATCAGCCATGCCCAGCACTTTGATGCGGGACTTGCTGAACCCGTTGTTCAGCAGATAGCGGGCAACTGCGCTGGCACGGGCAGAGGAAAGCTCCCAGTTGGAAGGGAACTGCCTTGATTTCATGGGAATATTGTCTGAATGCCCCTCGATAACCACATCATAGGGAGATTTGGCGAGGGAAGGTGCTATTTTGGCAAGGACCCTTTTGGCACCCTTGGTCAAATCAGCCTTGCCGCTGGGAAAAAAGAAACCGCCCTTGAGCACGATGGCTACGGAATCAGGTCGCATCTTGATTTTCAGGGCATCTGATTCGCGACCCACCAGTCGGGCCATTTCAAGCTGCATTTCAAAAATATTGCGTTGATGATCACTGATCACCCTGCGGGCGACCGGGGCACCTTCAAAAGTATCCGCTTCTCCCTTCGGGGGAACAGGCACGCCCATGGCAGATGCCAACGAATCTGAAACATCTTTGTATTTGTTCTGGTCAACGTCAGCGATAGCCAGCAAAAGCACAAAGAAACAGAGCAGCAGAGTCATCATATCTGCCAGAGTCAGGGCCCAGCCGCCCTCTTCTCCGCCCTGTGCAGGCTTTTTCAGGCTGAAATCATCCGACATAGTTTAAACCGCCTAGAGTTACGCCATTAAATTTATCCTTATAAATTTAATGAAAAAAATCCTATTTTTAAGTTAAGTACCCAACGTTACTTCTTAGCCTTAACTGTGGCCCACTTGCGCGGGGGCAGGTAACCCTTAAGCTTATCCATGACGATAGCGGACGGGGTCTTGTCCTTGATGAACAGGATACCGTCGCGGATAACCCTCATGAGCAGGGTGATCTCGTCAATTCTTTTCTCCACTTTAATGGCAATGGGCATGAAAAGCATATTGGCGAAAAGCGCGCCGTAGAGGGTTGTCGTCAGGGCTGTAGCCATGGCCGGACCGATGGCAGCAATATCTGCCCCCATGCCCTGCATCATGGCAATAAGACCGATCAGGGTACCGATAATGCCGAAAGCCGGAGACAGGGTGGACATGGTCCGATAGATCCCGGCGGCACTGTATTCCTGCTCGTGATACTGCTGGATGCGGTTATCGAGAATCTCCTTGATTTCCTCTTTAGAATAACCGTCCACAAGCATCTGCAACCCTTCACGCAGAAAATCGTTTTCAATATTTTTAAGGCTGCCTTCGAGGTGCTCCTCGCCTTTGGAAGCCACATCCTTGGAGAGTCCTACAATTACTTTGATGTAGTTCTCAAGAGGCAGTTCGTCAGCCCCCATAGCCATCATAAAAACACCGAGTACGCGCATTACTTCGCGCAACGGGTAACAGATAAAGGTGGAAGCGATGGTACCCCCGCCGACAATTGCAATACCAGGGATATTAATGAACACTCCCACTGAATCAGTGGAGGTGTAGGTGGCAACCATGAGGATGGCAATACCGAAGAATATACCGATTATGGTGGCTATATTCACTTTTTATCCCCTCCCTTAATCTCACGGACCATTTCAAAAAGCTCCACGAGCACGTCTTCAGCCTCGGTCTCATCCACGTTGTCGCGGATTTCGTCCTGCACGATCTTGGCAATCTTCTTGGCAAGGTTAGCCAGAATCTTTTTGCGGGCATCATCCTCGGCAATGGACATCAACACGCCCAGCTTATGATAGCCCAGCTTGGTGAATACTTCCTTGAGGGTTCCGTTGTCCACGTAGACAATATCTTCGATGTCTTCCAGCTCTTCAATGGACTTCTTCTTTTTCTTGACCTTGCTGAAGTAGTCCGGCTCTTTTTCAGAAGCCCAATCGCTGACCTTGTTACGGTCGAACATGAACATGGTTTCCGGAAAATCTTCCTGTGCGATTTTCTTATAGATAATCTTAGGGTCGCTCTCCAGCATTTCAGAAATTTCGTAAAGATCCACAATCTGCAATTCAGATGTTGGGGTATAGGCATTCTGCTGCAATTCCCTGAAAAGATTATTGGCAACTTCAAGAAAATTGTCCGGATCGGAGATCTGGATAAAACGGTCAGGAAAGGCTTTGCCTGTGCGCAGGTCGATGGCATCAATAATCTTCAAGCTCTTAAGCTTGTTTATAACCGCATCAATATCATTCTGGGAGACAAGGATAATGCTGCGGATGGTCTTGCAAAGCTTGGTATAATCAAGGCCCAGATCATGATTGCGTTCTTTTCTGGCCTGCTCCCGGTCCATACTGGCGTGGGTGCGGTAGGCAAGATCGAGAATATTGCAGATACTTGTAAAATTGCTGCGGTGTCCTTTAGGTGAAATCATCTCCCCGGTGCGATGCAGCCGTTTGACCAGCAAACGGGTCATGTATTGGACAGTACGCGGGCACTGGTCCAAAAGCTTAAGAATTATCTGGTCAGTAAGAATGACGAGATCGCAGTACTCAGCGGCTTCGGCATTGGCGGAACGGGTTCCTTTGGAGATAATCCCCATTTCACCGAAAATTTCACCTTCCCCGAGGCGGGCAAGGATGATCTTTTCATTGTTCTGGACTTTGTAGATATTAACCGCACCCTTTTTGATCATATAGGCTACGGAACTCTCTTGTCCTTCCTTGAAAATTTCCTGCCCCTTGTAAAAGGACTTGATGTTAGGACTGCTGGACCCCATTAAGAAACTCCCTCAATATTACCCTTATTCCGGGCGAGAAATAGAAACTGACAAATTACAGATCTGAAACTGACGCCAAAAACCAACGGCTACAGTTATTATCATATATTAGATCATTATAAAGAACAATACGCCAAGAATTTATCTTAAGAATACCAAAAAGAAAGCGTTAAGGGCAGAAACTTTTATACAGACCATAACGGTTATTTTTCCTATGTCGTTTAAATCCCTTACGTCACATCTCAAATACTGTTAAGCTTGCTTCAGGACGGATCAAGGTCCGGTAATCAATGATTAAACCCGCACTTCAGGAACAAACATGGAATGGAATCTCTTATTCGGACACCTCGCGGTTGTGGGCGGCTTTTTACTGGCTGCCATTCTGGTAATGTCCATCCTGCGCAAGCAGCGTACTTCATCGGCGGCATTTGCCTGGTTGCTGGCAATTTTCTTTGTGCCCTATGTGGGTGTTCCCTTTTACCTCATCTTCGGGGGCCGCAAGCTCAAACGTGACGCCCACACCAAAGCGGACATTCATCTGGAAGTACAGGAGACCATTCCTCAAGAAGAAGCAGACCCCATCGACACCATGCTCCGTGAATACGGCATTCCCGGAGCCACCAGCGGAAACAGGGTCCGGCTCTGCCCCACGGGAATCGATATCTACAATGAACTGGTCAAGCTGATTGAAAACGCCGAACACCAAATCCTGATCACCACCTTTATCCTTTCACGGGACGA
This sequence comes from Desulfovibrio sp. JC022, assembly GCF_010470665.1. NCBI lineage: Bacteria > Pseudomonadati > Thermodesulfobacteriota > Desulfovibrionia > Desulfovibrionales > Desulfovibrionaceae > Desulfovibrio > Desulfovibrio sp. JC022. Next base: position 6,133 of record NZ_VOPZ01000009.1, read on the forward strand.
AGTGGGTAAGGACATTGTAGAAAGACTGGCCCGCAAGGCCGCTTCAGGAGTAACCGTCCGCCTGCTGCTGGACGACATCGGCTCCCTGTTCACCTCCCGTCGCTTTCTCAAAAAACTACTCGATAACGGCGGCAAAGTTGCCTACTTTATGCCCCTGTTTCACGCCCCCTTTCACGGAAACAGCAACCTGCGCAATCACCGTAAAATTGCCATTGCCGACCAGACCTATGTGCTGGCAGGCGGAACCAACATCGCTAATGAATACATCGGGCCCGACCCCTGCCCGGAACGCTGGACCGATCTTTCCTTTGTGCTGCAAGGGCCTGCGGTACGCCACTACATTGAAGTTTTCCAATCGGACTGGCTCTTTGCCTCCGGTGAAAGAGTCAACATTATCCCGCCCTGCACCAAGGGTTCTGCCGTAAGCGGAGACGGGGTCATGCAGGTTGTTCCGTCAGGGCCGGACGTACCCCGCGACCCGGTCCATGATGCACTGCTCACCGCGGCATTTACCGCTGAAAAAAGACTCTGGATCGTCACCCCCTACTATGTACCGGATGAAGCTTTGGCACAGGCCCTGCGTCTGGCAGCCCTGCGCGGGGTGGACCTACGGGTTGTGGTCCCGGCAAAATCAAATCATTCACTGGCAGACCTTGCCCGAGGAACCCATCTCCGGGAACTTGAGCAATGCGGTGGGCGGGTGGTCAAATACCCGCACATGGTCCACGCCAAAGTAATCGTAGTTGATGACCGGCTGGCAGTTGTGGGCTCGGCCAATATGGATATGCGCAGCCTGTTCCTCAACTATGAAATCGTCATGTTCTCTTACTCCGAAGCTGACGTGAAACCGGTGAACGACTGGGTTCAGGGACTTATCGATGTCAGCAGCGAAGGAACCGTTCCTGTGGGAATGGTCCGCGATACCGTGGAAGGTGCTGCGCGACTGGTGGCCCCGCTACTTTAAACGGAATGCATTGACCTCACACAGAGCGGGGCTTATTTTATAGGTATGGGAAAAGTTATTCTGATTTTATTCTTCAGCGTTCTTCTGGTGCTCGGCTTCGCAGCAACCTGCTTTGCATGGGGACCGGGAGTACATATGGCCATCGGCAATGCGGTGCTTTCCAACACCGCACTGCTTCCTGATATGATGGCAAAACTGCTGCTCTCCAATTCAGCCATATTCCTCTACGGATGCCTGAGTGCAGACATATTCATCGGCAAGGGCAGTAAAGCCAAACGGCTGCACAGCCACAACTGGCAGACCGGATTCAACCTGCTTGATGAATCTGATGACGAGCACCTGAAAGCGTACTCGCTGGGCTATCTCTCTCATCTTGCAGCTGACATCATCGCTCACAATTATTACGTACCCAACCTCATGCAACAGGCTCGGTCCGGGGGCAGGCTCAGCCATGTGTATATTGAAATGCTGGCTGACGATCAGGTAGCATGGTCCGCGCAGGAAGCTGCACGGCTTTTCCGCAAAGCCAATCAGGATGCTGACTTCAATCTGCGCAAACACATGGATGCCAAGAAATTCAGCTTCCTGTTCAAGAAAAAGGTATTTCACCAGACCATCGCCCTGCTGGAATACAAGGCTGTGAGCAAATCCCTGAATATTTCTAAAAAAGTAGTCCCGGCCTTCCGCCAAGCCTACCTGCGCTCCATTATCGACTATTCCTACAGGGTCGTAATGAATATGCTAAATTCTCCGCAAAATGCTGTAGCCTTGAATTTCGATCCCATCGGCGCAGCCAACATCGGCCTTGCCAAGAAAGAGAACAACTGGAAAAACGCCCTTAAAAAGTCTGTTCCCTTCTCACCCCGTTTTGAAGTGGATGATAAGATTACCGGGCTGCCAAAACTTGCCGGGATTGATGGAATGTTTAAATCTAAGGCAACCAGAAGTACTCCTGCTGCGCTTCATTTTTAACCACGACCAAGATCTTTCAGAAAAACACCTGAATTTCGTTCAGTAAAAACAGTTTTTACCTATCTAAAAGTCGGCCTTTTCTTTAAAGCTATGAATTTCATTCGGCTGATTTTGTTTTATCTTTTAGCTAAAGCAGCTCTTGTGCATCTTTAATGTAATTTTTCAATAATCAATGTTGTACACATCAATACAACATCACTAACACATCATAACTGCATTAGCATCTACATCTTATCATAAAAATACACAGTGCAGGATAATCGATTTATCCTTTTCCCGGCTATTCGCCAGCTTATCCGAGATTTAACAAAATTGATATTTTTTTACTTATTTTAAAAATTATCCAATACAATTCAGTTATATATCGATTCAACTCTTATTCCAATATTGTAAAAGCGTGTACTAACAAGACACGCTTGAGAAATTTTTCACCAACGTATTGATTTTAAAATCAACGCTGTCTGAATCCTGACACCACTCCTTCCAGACCTTGTCTAAACAAAGACAAGATACTGATATTTATGAATTATATAGTTTCAAAAAAGCGTGAACATTATTTGCTATGCATTTTCAAATTTTGCATTGCCAACTGTTGACTTGCATTAGGGTCGGGCATAGGTGGGAATTGTGAACAACACAAATTAACCAAATTTTTTTTGGAGGAATATAAAATGTACGCAATCGGAACCATCAAGGCTTGGGCAGCTACTCGCGCAGCACGCAACGGCGGTGAAGTTAACCACAGCATGCACGCTGTGCTGACCATCGCGACCCTCGGTCTCTGGCTCCCGGTCTGGACCGTGGCTGCTATCCGCGAAACCAACCGCGCACAGATGAGAAGCTCTCTTGTGGACCTGCGCCACATTGAGCGTCTTGAAATCTCCCCTGAGTACCGCAGACAGCTCGCACGCATGTCTCGCTAGTGCTGCGCACAGCAAATTCATTAATATGAATTTGTAGGACGTAACACTAATTTCAGGCAATACAGCTTTTGCCGTCTTACCGGGTTAAGACGGTAGATATTACAAACCCGGTCCCTTGTGATCAGTTGCGAGTGGGCCGGGTTTTGTTCAAATGAGAATCCCTTTCCGGGCTTTGCTTTTCTTTACGGTTGAAATATAGTCAACCTTCCTTTCAGCCGTTTCACCTGAAACGGTAATCCTGTTTCCCGCGCCAAAACAGAACCTTGCATGCTACGCGACACATATCTATGTGCCGTGGTCGTTTGTATTTTTAACTCACCGAGGTTCAATCATGTTTGAATACGATCTTGCCCACTGGACATCTTTCCTGCTTGCCGCCCTGCTGCTCAACATCGCGCCGGGGCCGGACATGGCCTACATACTCAGCCATACCGTTACCGGAGGCCGAAAAGCCGGATTTGCCGCCATGTTCGGAATCTGGTCCGGAGCATTTCTCTATGTAATCCTGACAGCTCTCGGACTTGCTGCCATAGTAGCCGCATCCGCCACCGCCTTTAGTATCGTAAAATGGATCGGGGTAGGATATCTTTTCTGGCTGGCAATCGGTGCCTTCAGGTCCACAGGAAGCGTGCTGGATATTAATAAAAATTCAAATCCCTTAGACTCTGCCGCCATCTTCAAGCAAGGCATGTTCATCCATCTGCTCAACCCCAAAGTTGCAACTTTTTTTATAGCCTTCCTACCGCAATTCGTAGTTGAAGGAGCCGGTCCGGTATGGGCTCAGCTCATGCTGCACGGCACTTTGATCATCGTTACCGCAGCTTTTGTGGAACCGCCGCTGATCTATGCGGGAGACCACGTCACCGGAAGACTGCGTGAAAGCAGAAGATTACAGATCTGGCTGGACCGCGCGCTGGGGTCGGTGTTTGTGGCTTTCGGGGTTAAGCTGGCTATGTATGAACGGTAGGGCTTTGCCATCCCCACCCCCATCTGCTACTTTCCGCCTAACAAGGAGTTTCGCCATGAAAAAAATATTACTCACCTTATTCATACTCGGTTCAATCGCCCTTTGCGGCTGCCAGCCAAAAATGAACCTTTTCCCGGATGGGACTGACCCCCTGCTTGAAAAGAAATTACAGGGCGAGGGTGAACACAAGGTTCTCGTTGTCTCCATTGACGGAACAATTTCCGATGAAAGCAAGCGCGGCCTGCTGGGCAGCTCTCCCAGCCTTGTTCAAGAGGTATCATCGCGGCTCAAGCTTGCTGCCGAGGATGAGGATATCAAAGCCCTTGTACTTAAGGTAAATTCTCCCGGCGGATCAGTTACTGCCAGCGATATAATTTACAATGAGATACTGCGTTTCAAGGAAAAAACCGGGGCCAAGATAGTTGTTAATATGATGGATGTGGCTGCTTCCGGCGGTTACTATGTCAGCCTTCCCGCTGATCACATCATGGCCCACCCCACCACTCTCACCGGGTCCATCGGGGTGATTTTCATCAGGCCCAAAGTTGACGGACTCATGGACAAGATCGGCGTATCAGTTGAAGTTTCCAAGTCCGGTCGCAATAAGGATATGGGCTTCCCTTTCAAACCGGACACCCCGGAACAAAAAAAGATCATTGACGATATCATCAAAGATTACGCGGACCGCTTTCAAGGGCTGGTCAAAAAACACCGCTCTATTTCTGATGACTTACTCAAAACAATTTTCACCGCACAAGTCTTCAGTGCCAAGAGCGCAAAGAAGGCCGGATTGGTGGACAGCCTCGGGTATCTACCTGATGCGGTTAAAGAAGCCTGCAAGCTGGCCGGGATTGATGAAGATTCACGGGTAATCACTTACAAACGTAAGAGCTACCCCAATGACACGCTCTACAACTCTGCATCATCACAGGCTTTCTCTCCGGCCTTGATTAACATTGATGCCGGGAATCTCATGCCGCCCAAGGCCGGATTTCATTATCTCTGGCTTCCGGCAGCAGAATGATTATAGCCGCACTGCTTTGCATTCCGTAAAAAAACATGTATGAACTGCCCGTTTGACCTGATGACAGCAACCCCCTTAACGGAGAACCAAATGAAAAAGAACAGCCTGATCCTTACATTCATCCTGCTTTTTTCTCTCGCTGTTTTCAGCGCATGCACTCAGGAAACCCAAAACCGCATCGGTCGTTCCCTCCAGAACTGGACCGGGGTAAATGGGGTTCTTGAGATTTATTCCGGCGGCAAACTGATTAAACGATTTGTAAAAATCGACAAGCTTTCCACAGCTTCCGGCACCAAAGAAAGGGTTCAGCGACCCTACCGATTCGGTTACGGTATTCTTGATGCCAACCTGAACGGCAAAGCAGACCCCGGTGAAAACAAAGTCTACTTTGAATTCAGCGATTACTCTACAAATTATGTCTTTTTTGAAGATCCCAACGCTAAAAAATAATTAATCCTGCCGGGCCTTAATGGTCCGGCATTTTTTTGCCCATGAACAAATGCACAAGAGCGGCAAGAGCCGTAACAATGGCCCGCGGAGAAAATCTTATCATCAAGGATTTTGCTCTCATTCACGACGGGGACCGGATTCTGGAAACAGGAGTATGGTCTGCGCTTAAGGATAATTTTTCCGGCGAAGTGGAAGACCTCGGCGATGTGACCATTGTGCCCGGCCTGATCAACGCCCACGTCCATCTTGAGCTTTCCCACTTGAAAGACAAGACCGTGCAGGGTCAGGGATTCACCAATTGGATTAAATCCCTGCTTTCCAATCCTCTTTATGATCTTGATACTGAAGCGGTCCGTAATGCAGTTAAGCAGATGCGAGCTGAAGGCACAGCCTTTTGCGTCGACATCTCCACCCGCAACTGCGCAAAAGTAGCCGGGATTATGGATGAGCTGTCCATGGGCTTTTATGCTTGTTGCGAAGCCATCGGGATTCAGATCCCCAAAGATGGAGCCAAGTTTTTCCCACAAAAGAATTTCGCATACGGACACGCTGCCGGGTCCGGGCATTCGCTCTACTCCACCGGAGCTGAACTTTTACAGGGTGTAAAAAAAGCAAACCACGCAGCCGGACTGCCCTTCCCCATCCATCTTGCTGAAAACGAGGAAGAAGATGAAATCGTGGCCCATGGCAGCGGCGAATTTGCCACAATGCTCAAAGGGGCCGGCCTGCTGGCTGATTGCGGCAACAAAGGATTACGGCCGGTTGAATATGCAGAATCACTCGGCTTGCTTGATGAATCTACCCTTGCGGTCCATTGTGTTCGGGTTGCGGACGAAGACATCAAGACTCTTGCCGAACGCAAGGTAAATATCTGCCTTTGCCCCCGCTCCAATACATACATTGGTGAAGGCCGCGCGCCATGGGAAAAGATTTTGAAATCTGGTATAAACACCTGTCTGGGTACGGACAGCATCGGGTCCAATTATGATTTATCCATGTGGAACGAGCTGGAATACCTGCTGAAAAACATTGAAATTTCCTTGTCCCCGGCTGACGCGCTTGCACTTGTGACTACAAACAGCGCCAAGGCCTTGCAGATAGACGACTCATACGGATCTCTTGAAAAGGGAAAAAGGGCTGTTTACGCAACGGTTCCCGCCCACCTTGAAGATCTTTTGTTTTAATACTTTTTCGCACCACAACTTAAGAGGAAAACTTATGGAATGGCGACATAAGGACTTGCTGGATGTTACCCAGCTCAGCAAAGAGGAAGTACAGCACGTTTTTGAAACTGCCACTTACTTTCAGGAAATCAACTCCCGTCCGGTAAAAAAAGTACCGACTTTAAAAGGCCATAGCGTGGTCCTTTTTTTTGCCGAACCGAGTACAAGAACCAAAACATCCTTTGATATGGCCGGGAAGCGTCTCTCCTGCGACACCTTCTCCCTTGCCAAAAGCTCCAGCAGCCTGACCAAGGGCGAAACCCTCAAGGACACCGCCCTGACCTTACAGGCCATGAATCCGGACGGCATTGTCATCCGCCACTGGGCCAGCGGAGCAGCGCAATTTCTTGCCGAACGGCTCGATTGCAGCATCATCAACGCCGGTGACGGCCGCCACGCCCACCCCACTCAGGCACTGCTGGACGGTTTCACCCTTTATCAGGAATGGGGCTCTCTTGAAGGCAAGACAGTGCTCATCCTCGGTGACATCGCTCATAGCCGAGTGGCCCGTTCCAACCTCATCTTACTGAATATAATGGGTGCGAAAGTCCGCTTCTGCGGCCCGCGTACCCTGCTGCCTCCATACATCAAGAATTGGGACGCTGAGGTCTACACTGACATCAACGAGGCCTGCAAAGGTGTGGATGCGGTCATGTGTCTTCGCCTTCAGCTTGAACGTCAGCAGGATGGATTGCTGCCCGACCTGCGTGAATATTCCAACTACTTCGGTCTCGGACACAAGCAGATTGAACTGGCTAGCCCCGATGTAAAGATCATGCATCCCGGTCCCATGAACCGCGGAGTTGAGATCAACTCCGAACTTGCCGACTGCGAAGCCAGCCTCGTGCTTGATCAGGTGGCCTCCGGTGTGGCTACGCGTATGGCTTTGTTATATTTGTATCTGACCCGTAAGAAATAAGGAGAAATTAATTATGACTCATCCTGAACTTGTTATCCGCAAGGCAGTATGGAAAGGCGAAGAAGTCGATCTCCTTGTTGCTGGCGGTAAAATTTTAGAAGTGAAACCTTCTTCAGATACAATGTATGAAGGCGCGGAAGTAGTCGCTGCTCGCGGCTTGCTGCTCATGCCCAGCCTGACGGACGTGCATACCCATCTGCGCGAACCGGGCTTTGAATATAAAGAAGATATAGCGTCCGGCCTGAAAGCTGCCGTACACGGCGGCTTCTCCAACATCATGTGCATGGCCAACACCGATCCCGTCAACGACAACGCCGTGATTACCGACGAGATGCTGCGTAAAGCCAAGGCCGCTTTTCCTGAAGGAGGTCCAAGACTTTTTCCCATCGGTGCGCTGACAAAAGGACTGAAAGGCGAAGAACTTACCCCCATGCATGAAATGGCTGAGACCGGATGTGCGGCCTTCTCCAATGACGGACTTCCAATCAAAAACAGCGAACTTTTCCGCCGGGCCATGGAATATTGTTCCGATACCGGCAAACCCATCATCGACCATTGCGAAGACCCGTATCTGGCACCCGCAGCCGGAGTGAACGAAGGTGAAGTATCTTCCGTGCTGGGCCTCGCCGCACAGCCGGACGTGGCTGAGGCCGCACAGGTTGCCCGCGACCTGCTCATGGCTGAATATCTGGATATGCACATCCATCTGGCCCATATCTCCTGCCGCAAGTCTGTTGATCTGATTGCATGGGCTAAGAAACGCGGAGTAAAAGTAACCGCCGAGACCTGCCCGCACTACCTGCTGCTCACTGAAGAAGCCCTGCACGGCTACGGGTCGGATACCAAGGTTAACCCGCCCCTGCGCACAGCCGACGATGTAGAAGCCCTGCTGGCAGGCATTAAGGACGGCACCATCGACATGTTCGCCACCGACCATGCCCCCCACGCAGCCCACGAAAAGGAAGTTGAATTCATGAACGCGCCCTGCGGCATCTCCGGACTGGATTCAGCTCTATCTTTAACATGGTCGCTGGTTGCTGACGGAAAAATTAGTTTTGATGATTTCATCCGCATGTGGACTACAAGCCCCTGCGAAACTTTCGACCTGCCGCTGAACAGCTTCAAGAAAGATGATCCTGCGGATTTTTTCCTATTTGATCCCAGCGAGGAATGGGTGCTGGATTCTTCAACCATGCATTCCAAAGGAAAAAACACTCCTTTCCGCGGACAAACCTTGAAAGGACGGGTCATAAGCCATTTCCTTAGTGGCAAAAAAATAGTATGACCTCTTTAACAGACAGAGCATAAGTCTGTTGAGTTAAGGTAAAAACTAATAAATTTATATAGTTGATCTACATCTGCTGCTAAGACGGCAGGCTGTTTATTTTTGATAAGGAGATTTTAATGAGCGAACCTTTCAAGGACGCGGTGGGCATTTGTAAAACCATCATGCGTAATGGCTATGATGCTTACATTATTAACGAAAGGCTTCAGAAGCTGACCATCGAAGATAAGGGTGAAGAAATCGAACTGGATATTTCCACCGAGCTCGATTTCAAAAGGCTGGCCAAGCTTTTTCCCAATGTTCAGACAACTGAGCAGCAGGGTGTAACCGCTGTGCTGAAAGAAGGCGGCAACACTTTTTATTTCTACACATCTGAAACCAGCAACTCTTCCCATCCTGAAGAGTGCGTTTCACGCATGACTCCGAGACTGCTCAAAGCTCTGGAAAAACAGCACCAGATCCCCATGTCCGCAGCCTGTCCTTACATCCCCAAGGCCGCAGACCCTTACGAAGGATTTGCTGAGCTGAGCAGCGGTGAAGTCCGTCTGCTGGGTATCCCGGACCAGACCCTTAAAAAAGATTACCTCATGGGCATCAGGGCGTTGCGTTTCGCAGCAAACTATAACCTGCCCATTGAAACCAATACTAAAATCGCGATTATCCGCTCCTGTAAGCGTATTCTCGATTACGTACCCGTGCCTGAAATCATGGATGAATGGCGCAAGGTTGAATCCGAAAACATGTACGTTTTCGTTTCCCTGCTCTTTGAAACCATGCTCCTGCACGGCCTGATTCCCGAACTTGCAGCCCTTTCCCGCCTCACTCAGGTGAAAAACAGCAAGACCGGTGAAACCGAAGACGTATTCACCCACACCCTTGATGTCATGCGCCTCTACCCCGAAGAACTGCCTTATGACTGGTTCGGCGTGGTAGCCTGTATGTTCCACGATGTGGGCAAGCTCTACACAGCGGAAGAAGTGGACGGACACTGGCAGTTCCTGCAACATCACCGCGTAGGTGCAAAAGTGACCAGAAAGATCCTGACCCGCCTCAACTTCCCGCAGGAAGATGTGGACCTGATCTGCGATCTGGTACGCAACCACATGCGTTTCCACTTTATGCTCACCGACAAGGGTATCCGCAAATTCAAGGCTCTGGATGAGTATCCCCGCCTTATCGAGATGGTCCGCGCAGACATCAAAGCACGCGACACCACCTACAAGGAATTTAACCACAACATTAAAATGCTCGAACGTGCCGACATACCCGAAGAAGCACTTGATCCGTTCCTCAACGGTAACGAGATCATGCAGCACACCGGCCTCAAACCCGGTCCCGGCGTCGGTATCATTCGCGAATCCCTGCTTAAAGCACAGATCTCCGGCGATGTATCCAACATGGACGAAGCCATTGAGTATGTTATTGAACAGGCTAAAATGTCTTAAATTCTAGACTACCTACAAGCATTAAAGCCTCTGGAGCAAGTTGCTCCAGAGGCTTTCTTATTTTTAAGACAGAGCCTATACGCATTCTAACGCAAAAAAGACGAGAATCATCAACCTGCACTTCACTATAAATCAAAAGTAGCATAATCATACAAAGCAACAAGCAACTAAACACCCCTTACTACAGTGCAGGCATTAAGCTATGAGTCAAAACAACATTCTATCAAATGACGAAATATCCACACCTACAGATCAAAAACCGCAAGTAATTGATCAAAGACCCATTGATATTTCGCCAGTAAGTGACGAGAATTCGGCACAACCGAATCTGGAACATGGGGTAGTTCCGGGGACCGCGCCGACAAACAGTGCTCAACAATCAGGACTGCCTGCCGGACCGGTGCATCTTCACAATGCGAATGACTTTAGTGATCAAGGGGAACGATTCGGCGGAGTGCTCAGCCCTGCTGCCGGAGTTCTCAATCCCGGCGAAGAAATTCTGGCTGATATTCAAGAGTTTGAACCTAAATTTCTAGACATCCCTCCGCAACCGGATGCCAAATCCGAAGCCGAAGTAGCAATAAATATTAATGACAACACCCTTAATCTTGCCATCTACCAGATAGAACAGGAAGTGGAAGAAGGACCGCAGTCTGTAGCAAATTTTTTGGCACTCCAGCCCATCGGGCTTGGGCAACAGCCAGTACACGAACCTAGAGCCACCCGTTCAAAAATTGACCAGATCATAGATCCGGTCGAAACACAGGAAATAACGCCAGCACCAACTCCATCTCCCGGACCGACACCTGAGCCAGAGCCCGAACCACAAAAAATACTATACGGCACCCCCGGTCCCGACAATATCAAAGGAAACTCATCCTCCACGACCATATATGGTCGTGCTGGCAATGACACACTAACCGGCCGGAATTCAGCTGACACCCTCTATGGCGAAGAAGGGAACGACACCCTCGCCCCCGCGCAGGGAAATGACGTTGTGGATGGCGGTGACGGCTCAGATACCATATCTTTTGCATCCATCAGTAACGATGTGAATATCACCCTAAGCAGCACATCCGGGTCTGCCACAATTGAGGACGGAACCGGAGCAGTTGCCTACACTGTTGATCTGGAAAGTGTTGAAAATGTCATAGGAGGTTCAGGGGATGATTATATCCGGGGAACTACCGGGGCCAACACTATCTACGGCGGGGACGGTGCCGACTCAGTCTACAGCAACTACGGTAGCGACCTCATTTACGGTGGCAAAGGGAATGATACCCTATACGGCAGGTCCGGTTCGAACACCATTTATGGTGAAGAAGGTAACGACTACCTGACTGACGGCTCCAACAATGACTATATCAGCGGTGGTAGTGGGAATGATACCATCTCCCTTAATAAGGGTGTAGATACGGCATATGGAGATAGCGGCGACGACAAAATATACGTATATTGGGATAAAGCATATATTTACGCAGGCTCCGGGGACGATAAAGTAATCCTCGCTGATGCAACCGGACCCTTTGCTGCTGCCAACGGAACTATTGAAGGCGGATCAGGAAATGACACTCTATATGGTGGCGGGATCAACGACTATATCTGGGGCGGCTCCGATGATGACACCATTGACGGCAAAAAGGGAAATGACACACTTTACGGCGATAGCGGCAATGACTCCATAGACGGCAGCCAAGGAGATGATTTTATCTTCGCCGGAAGCGGCAATGACAACATCGACGGCGGTGATGATACAGACACCCTGAGTTATATCAATGCCACCACAAGCGTCACCGTAAACCTTGAAAGCGGAACTGCCACGGGTTGGGGCACGGACACCATTGCTTCAATTGAGTCCATTATCGGTTCAAATCAGGATGATAACATCACTTCCCACAATTCCGGCACAGAATCCATTACCGGAGGACAAGGAGCTGACACAATCACCCTGAATGACGCCAGCACCACCAAAATATACTACAATGCCATCGCCGAAGGCGGTGATCATATCAAGAACTTTGACTCCGGTACCGACAATTTCAATTTCGCATCATCCGGGGGATTCTCCGATACAGCAGGGTTCAAATCCTACAACACCGATGCTGCCGGAGATGCATATGACGGCACGAACGCATCCATCGGAAGCAACACCCCCACATTCGTCTACGACGACCACAACAACCAGCTCTGGTATGATTCCAACGGAGATAATGCCGGAGGGGCTACGCTGATCAGCACCATTGACAGCGGAGATGATGTTGTCAGCGGAGATATTTCGGTGAGCTGATTAACACATGAAAATATTTCAATATAATAATTATATAAAGAAGTCCCCGGTTCAGCATTGCTGAGCCGGGGACTTCTCTTTTGATCCCACGCAGTTTAAGCACAGCATTGTCTAGCATCCGGGAAAAACATCTCAATCAACCGTCGAAAGCTATTTTGGCACCAAGCCCCAGCATGCATACCCCGACAGCCTTCTCAATTCCCTTTTTGCAGCTGTTGAACAGCTTCAGCGGACCGGGAGCAGTCAACACAAACACTACAAATGAAAACCACAACAAGTGGGTTAGCGAAACAAATAGACCGATGCCTACTTGGACCGAAACTGGTGTTTCAGGATTTACAACCTGCGTGAACAGGGCCATGAAAAAACATATTGTTTTCGGATTCAGCACATTACACATGAAGCCATTTCGAAATGCCGTGACTGTAGAACATGATGCAATGCATTGCCCCTCACCATTCAGTTCCTCAGTCGTTTCCGAGGGTAGGAACGATGAAATACCCAGCCATATCAAATAAGCAGCACCAGCGTATCTTATCGCCTCCAGAACCCAGCTGAAAGTTGCCACTACATAGCCAAGCCCCAGCAGGATATACGTCGTATGCACAATCACCCCACAGGCAATTCCGGCAGCTGTCGCTAATCCAAGCTTCCGCCCGAAACGAAGCCCGTTCCTGACGATAATCGCAAAATCCGGTCCGGGACTGACCACAGCTAAGACAGTAACCATCCCTACCAACATTAAATTTGAATCGATAAAATAATTCATATTAAGACCTCTCCTGAATCAATTTAAATATTGTAGTAGACCATATTTCATGAAATAAATAACGAATAGTTTTCAACTTAATTGTGAATATAATTCACAGGAATTAATATGAAACAACTTCCACCTTTAGGACCGCTCGTCAGTTTCCGTGCTGCAGCTGCCTGCTTGAGTTTTACGAAGGCAGCCCGAGAACTTAATTTGACCCATGGCGCAATCAGCAAGGCAGTTAAGCAGCTTGAAGAATATTACGGCCTGCCGCTTTTTCACAGACGAAACAGGGCAATTTTCCTGACTGAGAAAGGGCGTTTCCTATTTCAGCATGTAGACAGACTACTTAACGAACTTGAAGAAGTTAGCGAGCAGATGCGCATTGCCGAAAACGGACAAAGAATCTCTGTTTCATGTGAGCCATCCCTGAGCATGCGCTGGCTGATGCCTCGATTGGAGCAATTCCATGAGTCCTTCCCCGAAACTGAAATTCACATATCTACCGCCGGAGGACCCATTGATCTGACTTCCGGGGGCGTACATCTGGCTATACGGCGTTCAGATTTTTCATGGCCTGCAAACTATCATGCACTGTCTCTTGGCAGAGAACGCATAGGCCCTGTTTGCAGTCCTTCCTATTGGGAAAAAAACAAACACAAGCCCAAAAGACTACTACATACCAGAACCCGTAGAGAAGCTTGGACAGATTGGGAACAATACTCAGCCAAAGAACTCAAAGCAGACTCGGAACAATTTTACGATCACTTTTACTTTAGTCTGCAAGCAGCTGTAGCCGGGTTGGGAATAGCCATGGGACCTGAACCTCTGGTAGCGGATGACCTTGAACGAGGACTGCTCGTTGCCCCGTTTGGTTTTGTTAAGACCCCTATTTCATATGTTGTATTATCCCTGAACCCTATTGACCAAGATAAGAAACTTAATGATTTTGTTTGCTGGGTAAGAGAACATATTGCTTTGGATAAAAATGAATACCAGTAAAGCCCCAGCGACCTGCAATTGTCAGAAATAGCTGCAAACCAAAAGCCCCCGGAAGATATCAAAATCTTGCCGAGGGCTTCTAATTTATTTTATCAAAAATGCCTAGAATTTCATCTGATCACATCTCACAAATATCCTTCTCCATGTCATTGCGCAGATGGCCCTGACCGGTGGATTCGAGAACTGCGCGCCAGTAGTCGGACTTGATGTTCAACTTCTTGCGCTTGATGGTGACCACATCGAGCGGCAGGTGCACGTAGCGGGCCTGCAAGCGACTGACGACCATTCCGGTCTTTCCGGCCATAGCCGCGTGCACGGCGTGCTGGCCTAAGAAGCCGCAATATACGCAGTCGTTGGCATTAGCCGGTACTGAACGAATAATATAGCTGGGGTCGATAAATTTTAAAGTGATATCCTTGCCTACGTCCTTGAAATAATCCTTTATGCGCCGGATGATCAAAGTGCAGACATCGCAGAGAACAGGGTTGCCGGAAGCGTCCTTTTCCCCGGTATATTCGCATTGTTCCTGCCCGGCTCCTTCAGCGCAGACAATAACCGCATGCTGCCGTTCATCCAAACGCTTTTCAAGAGAGCGCAACAGTCCGTACTCCCCGTCAAATTCAAAGGGGTGCTCAGGCACAAGCACGAAGTTAACGTCCTTGAGTGCCAGAGTGGCCTGCGCAGCAATAAAACCGGACTCGCGGCCCATGAGCTTAACCAACCCGATACCGTTAACCACGCCCACGGATTCCACATGCGCGGACTGAATAGCCTCGGTGGCCTTGTCCACTGCGGTATCAAAACCAAAAGACTTGGTAACAAAGCTGATATCATTATCAATGGTTTTGGGGACCCCGATGATGGAAATCCTGATCCGCCGTTTCTCAATTTCTTCCACAATCTTCTGGGCCGCACGCATGGTGCCGTCTCCGCCGATCATGAACAGCACTGAAATATTCATCCGTTCAAGGGCATCCACTACTTCTTCCGGGTCCTGCGGTCCGCGCGACGAGCCAAGAATGGTTCCACCGAACTGATGGATGTTTGCAACTTTATCAGCTGTAAGCTCTACAACATCATGCCCGTACTTGGGGATGAACCCCTGTAACCCGAACTTGATGCCCAGCACCGCAGGCACTTTATACAGGTAGTGTGCTTCCAATACGATGGAGCGTATAACATCATTCAGGCCGGGACAAAGCCCGCCGCAGGTGACAACCGCGCATTTGGTCTTGGAAGGATCAAAATATGTGAAAGCTCTGGGGCCGGCTTTTTCAAACTCCTGATAAACATCGTTGTCAGCTGAAGAATCCATTTCCTCTTCAGCAAGGTTGACCAGAGTCCTTTCCTTATCTTCTATAAAAACACACCGTTTAAGCGGCGAAGGGATTTTAGCCTTACCAAGCACTGGAATTTCAGTATTGATCTGTTCTGCTTTATTAGCCTTTTTAACCATTTCAAACCTCCTGCGAAACAATTCAGTCCCGCCAGTAGTGAATAGCAATTATCTTACTTCACCTTCAATAAGGGGCACCCAAAGAGCCGGGCTGTCCGCCAGAATGGATTCCCGAATCGGCAACTCCATGGGATGAGGATTCATACGGGCCACGCTACCCATATTTTCCCACCAGAGGTAAAAGCCCTTGTCCCCGATATGTCTGCCGTAAAGGCGCATTGTACCCTTCTGACAGACAAGGTCATAGAGACGAAAGAACTTCTTACCAACTTTGTATACACCTTTACTTGGTGAAATCAATTTCCAGTCATCAGCTTCAGTTCCGGCAATTTCCTTGCCATCCAAAACACTATAATAGCGGGTTTCACGGTCAAGGTCACGAACCCTGAGTAACTTTTCAGCGGCAGAATAGGAAACAATGAACATAGGCATACCCAGATGTTCTGTTATCTTCCAGCGATCCACTCCGGTGGAATAAACAAGCCCACCGTTGCGCTTGTATATCCAGGCCGGTTCCTGCTCCAAGGCTTCAGATTTCTTCACCGTGGCTCTCTTGCGCAAATCCCAGTAAACCTCACTCCCATTGTCACGGGTCAGGCAGACCACGTATCCGGCCATTCTGGCGTCCACAAAAGGTCCTCCGGGAACATCATCTGAATCCATGCGGGTATTATTTTTCATACCCTGCTTGATGATCCTGCCCGAAGCTTCTACAGCAACCAAAACGCCCTGCCCCGGTGTGTAGCCAAGAGAAAGCGGTGTGCCTTCAAGAATGGAAATTTCCTGAAGCGGACCGGAAACAGGTCCGCAGAGCAATCCATTAAAATTGTCGATAATGCCGAGCCATTCCCCGGTTCCGGAGAGGGCCATCATCTTTACCGGACCATGCTCAACCGGAATTTCTCCCGGAATCCTTGAACACTCTTCAAGGTTGAAGACATAAATCCGGTCACCGTCACGTCCGGTAGCGGCAAGAGCAGGGCTACCGGGACCATATCCGGTATGCAGAGCCCCGCCACCGCCGGGAAGGCGGACTTTACGGCATTTATATCTACTCCAGATCCGGACTGTGCCGTCATAAAGAGCTGCGGCCAGACCTTCCTCATTTCCGGCATAGGAGGCAACCCCCCCGGCAATGATCGGCATAGCTTTTTCTCTTTTCACAGAAATATAAAGCTTATCTTCGATGCCTTCAAAAGGCGGATCATAAAGTTTTTTCGCGCTTACGTACTTCTTACTCAACAACTGGGAGACATAGCCCTTCAGGGATTTTGTAGTCCCTTTCCGCAATTGGGAGGGCACATCAATATATGACTGCCCCACTCTTTCTTTGGACGCCGCATCCCCCTGAACGGGCATCCCGGCTGTTACAACAACTAAAGCCAGAACCATAAGTCCGGCTTTGAAATTTTTTGAAATCATCCCTCAATTTCCTTGATTTTCCTGCTCTGCAAGGTGATGCGCTCAACGATGCTTTTGTAATATTCATCTTCCTCGTCGATGGCTATTTCCTTTCCACGCATATTTTTGATGCGCTCGAAAAGCAGATTCACTTTCTGCATCTGAGTATAGCGTTCCTTTTCATCTTCCATATATTCAAGCAAATCAAGGGCAGAATGAATATCTTTTCTGAGCTGCATCTCAGGAGGCAGATAGCCCCCGTTTTTTAGGGCCTTATAAGCCATGCGCAATTCAGGCGGGATCATGGAATCATCTTCCAGTTCAAGGGGTTTACCCTTTCCCGGTAAGTCCTTGAACTCCCCTTTGCGCTCTGCTTCCTTAATTTTTGATTCGGCTATGGCTGCAATAAAAAACATTAACGCCCCATATTTCGGGAGAGCATCTCCCCTCCAAAACCATCTATCCACAAAATTGTTTTCTTCATGACCCCGTCAACAGCCTGCTGAGCCGCCTGTGCTATGGATTCGCCACGCAAAGATTTAACCATGGCCTGCGCTTCAACCAGTTTTCGGGCCAAAAGATTCTTGCCGCTGCCGTCCCAGAGGGAATAACGCACAGCAACCTTAAATGCATCCTCTCCGTTACGCTGAAGCTCAAATGAGGTAATCACGCCTGAAAGAACCAGATCCTTCCTGATACCGGGTCGATAAGGGCTGACAACCTCATAGCTGTTCATACAATTCAAAGAAGG
Source organism: Desulfovibrio sp. JC022 (assembly GCF_010470665.1). Taxonomy (NCBI): domain Bacteria; kingdom Pseudomonadati; phylum Thermodesulfobacteriota; class Desulfovibrionia; order Desulfovibrionales; family Desulfovibrionaceae; genus Desulfovibrio; species Desulfovibrio sp. JC022. Next base: position 23,956 of record NZ_VOPZ01000009.1, read on the forward strand.
CGCAGCAATCAGATCCAGAATCTCCGCCGGAGTACCTTCCCAGCTCCAACGGTAATCGGGCTTCATGACCTGCCCTTTGGCTATGATCACCGTCTCCCGGTCAAGAGCAGGCAGACTGGTAAAACGTTTCAGAGCCAAACGGGGCATATCCGGATTTACCCGTTCACACCCATCGCCAGAACCATTATTCCCCACCCGCAAGTAAGAAGATTCCACAGATTTACCGCCGATACATCCGGCAGAAAACAAGACACAAACCAGAATTATGAGGGATAAAATTTTCTTAATCATGTTCAGCTCCCTGCGGAGGATTTAAAACCTGCCACGGACGTTCGCGCAGCGACCGGGCCAAGCGATTCATTTCACGGGAAAGGCGGTTGATGTTCACAAGTATGATTTCCAGTTCTTCCTGATCGTATTCCACATTGCGGCGCAGGTCTGTAGTCAAGCCGTCTATGCCGTCAACTGCACGGCTGACATCTCCGCTGACGCTATGCAGGGTTGTACTCATATCCCCTTGCAGTGCAGCAAGAACAGCCTCTACTTTCTGCAAGGTATCGATAAGTTCTTTTGTAAGAACGGTAATATTCTTGGAACCGTTGTTCATGGCCCCGGCACCGGACCGGGCCAGCTTTTTCCACTCATCCCTGAAAGTAACTAAAGTGGCATTGGTTTCTGCAAGCACCTCTGGAGCCATTTTCAGACTTTTTCCGATGTTGGACATATTCTCAGGTGAAAGAAGCATCTCAAACCCATTTACGGCCCTTTCAAGCTGTGGAGTTAGCGAGGCAACAGAACGACCCATTGCAGCAGCCACTTCATTCATGCTCATTTTTACCGTCGAAGGAATAATGTCTCCATCAGACAATTTAGGACCGACATCCCCACGCAATTCAAGCAGTATGTAATTATCGCCCACCAGCCCCTTCTGGCTAACCATGGCTGTAGTGCCCCGGTAGAGAGGAAAATCACGATCCACATTGATGACCACGGAAATCCGTCCGGGATTGTCTTCATCCACATTGATAGAAGCCACCTTACCCACGCTTAATCCGGCATACTTTACAGGACGCCCAGAAGTAAGATCCTTCACATTACGGAACAAAATCTTGTATTGCGAATAGTCGGAAAAAAAATCATGGCCGCCCAGAAACACAATGAACAGGCCAAGCACGCTCAGCCCTGCCAGAGCGACCAATGCGGCCTTGATCATATCAGCAGCCGAGCTGCGCGGATTGAGTACCATCACATATCTCCCGTATCAAACCCTGCTTCTGAACTTAACAGCCCGTTCCATGGTCTGGTCAATCTCGGTGGGTCTGCGCTCCAGAAAGTCGATTATATAGTCATTATCGGACTGTTGCAGTCCTTCAACGTCACCCTGATAAAGACAGCTTCCCCTATGCAGGACTACCACGTGATCGGCAATGTTGAACAGGCTGTCCAGATCATGAGTGACCACCACGGTGGTGACGTGAAATGTTTCCTTGAGCTTGAGGATCAGCTGATCAAGGTCTGCGGCGGTGATGGGGTCCAGCCCGGATGACGGTTCATCGCAAAGCAAGGTTGTGGGGTCCATGACCATAGCCCTTGCCAGCCCGGCCCTTTTACGCATACCCCCGGAAAGCTGGTTGGGAAAATAATGCATAAAATCGCCCAGCCCGACCATGCGCAATTTCATCTGCACCACTTCCTCAATAATCGAATCGGGCAGTTCAGTATGTTCCTGCATTGGCAGAGCCACGTTCTCACCAAGGGTCAACGAACCGAGCATGGCCCCGTCCTGAAAAAGAACGCCCATGCGGGTACGGATCTGTTTGTACTCTTCTCCGCTGTCCAACGCGGTAAGATTTGTTTCGCCCAAAAAGATCTCCCCGGAAACAGGAATGTTCAATCCAAGAATGTGACGCAGCAAAGTGGATTTCCCGCAACCGGACCCACCGAGAATCACGCTGATTTTCCCAGCAGGCAAGACTGCGTTCAGATCCTCCATAAGCACCTTGCCCGGATAACCGAGGCTGAGCTTCTTAAGCGTTATGTCCTGTGCAATTCTTGATAACTTCATGATCATCTACCGGAAAAGAAAGTTGAGTGCCGTAAAAAACAGGTCCAGCAATATTATCATAAATATGGAGATAACAACAGAATTGGTTGTTTTGCGGCCAACATCGGCAGCTCCTTCACGGGCAAGAAATCCCTGCCAGCAGCCGATTATTGTGATCGCCACGGCAAAGCCCCCGGCTTTTACCAACCCGGCCAGCACGTCGTGGAGTTTGAGAAATTCTACAGAATTATTAAAATAGGTGACTTTGTTGATGCCAAGGGCAATAGAGGAAAAGGCCCCGCCGGAAAAAATACCTACAAAATCAGCCCAGACGGTCAGACAAGGAACCATGATCAACATGGCAATCATCTTGGGAAGGACAAGAAAACGGACCGGCTCAATTCCCATAACCTCAAGGGCATCGATTTCCTCCGAAATCTGCATAGTGGCGATCTCAGCAGTGAAAGCAGCACCGGAACGTCCGGTGACAATGATGGCGGTGAGCAATGGGCCAAGCTCACGAATGATGGTCACGCCCACAAGATTGGCCACATAACTTATGGCCCCAACCTTTTCCAATTGCTGGGCGGACTGTAAAGCGAGGATAATGCCTGTACAGGCGGAGATAACACTGACGATGGGGATGGAATCCGCTCCCACCGAGGCTAAGTCACGAAGCAGCCTTTTACGGTAAAATGATTTTTTCTTTGTGGGCGTAAGGCGCAGGCAACCTAGGAGTCTGGAAACCATCCAAGTTAAAACCTGCAATCCGTTCATCCTGAACAACTCCCTTGCCACCCCAAAGCGGACCGATTGATTAATCCATTCCGAACAACGACTTGACCTGCGTAAGGTTTAAAAGTCTGTCCACCTGATCAGTAACTGCGATAATCTTTACAGTACGACTATCCTTGACCAGCATCCTGCGCAGCTCGATCAATGAAGCCAGTCCGGAACTGTCCAGATATTCAAGTTCGGACAGATCAACACGGACCTCCCCGGATGTCTGCTTCACAAAATCATGCATTTCATTCCTAAGATCGGGGGTCCCGGTAAAATCAACTTCACCGCTGATCTTGATCAGGACCTCCTCCATCGAGGATTCCATTTTCCAGCCTGCACCCATTTAAAACTCCTTACTGCTCCATTTAAACAGCCGGCCCTTAAGCCCTGTATATTTCGACCACGGTTGTATCATCATTAGGAGGGGTGTCCCCTCTCCAGTCGGCAACAGCCTTGAGGAGATTTTTCCCGGCATGAGGAGTTCCGCCCTGCCTGAGAATCTCTTCCATCCGTTCTTCGCCGAAGAATTCACCATCAGCGGCACGGGCTTCATCAACACCATCTGTGACAACAACCAGAGATTGTCCTTTTTCAAGGGTAATTTCACTGGTCCCGAAATCGCCTTCATCAAGAATTCCAACGGGCAAACCAAAAGGCCTCTCAATAGGCTCAGCCTGACCTTCCGAAATCAGCAAAGGAGAAGGATGCCCGGCCACCGCATATTCGCACTTCCCGCTCTCAGGAGTGTAACGCATAAGAACCATTGTGGCGAAGACTTCACCGCTCATAAATTCATAGGCACCGACGTTAATCGCCTTGAGCATTTCTCCGGGAGTCCGTTCAACCAGTGCTTCCGCCCTGATCCGGGTCCACAATGCGGACATGATCAACGCGGCAGGAAGCCCCTTACCGGCAACGTCAGCCACATAAATATACCAGCTTCCGTCTGAGTTGGGTATAAAATCGTACAAATCACCGCCTACAAACTGGGCCGGGACAGAACTGCCCCAGATCAGGTTATCACCTTCAAGTTCAGGCTGGCGGGGATTAAACTGTTTCTGAATGCGTGAAGCTGCTTCCAACTGGGTTTCAAACTTCTGCTGATTGAGCCGCTGCAACATCAGTTCGGAGCGGACCAACGCCACTCCGGCCAGATGGCCGAAGCTTTCAAGCAACTCCTCATCTTCCCTGCCGAAACATTCTTTATCTGCTGAGTTCAAGACCTGGACAACACCCAGTAGTTTATCCTGATGAATAATAGGTGTGCAGAGAATGCATCTGGTCTTGAAACCTGTTTTCTTGTCAGCTTCCTTGGAAAATCGCTCATCGTTCTGGGCATCAAGCACATTCAAAGCTTCACGGTGCTCAGCCACCCAACCGGCAACACCTTTACCCATGGGCAGCTCAAAGCCAGTTTTTAAATCCTTCATGGCTTTGTCGCCGAGAACGTCATTCATGGCCCATGCAAAATTGAGTACATTCTTCTCTTCGTTGTACAGCATAATCGAGGAAGCTTCAGCACCGGTCACATCCTGCGCCAGCCTTAAAAGCTGAGGCAGCAGATCCACCAGAGACTCAATACTGGCCAACACCTGATTGGCCTGAATCAATTTCTTTAATCTGTTAGCCTGTGTGTTCAAAATTCCCCCCGATTCATTTGCTCTGCAACATTTACCATGACAAGCCAGAGTACACCATTTCAATATATTTTGAAATTATTCAAATCTTATTCATTCCAGACATTGATTTCCGGCTTAGGCCAATCGCGCACAGCTTCGGCCAGTTCTTCTACTGATGCCGTAGCCGCGCCCACCTGACTCACAACTATCCCGGCAGCATAGTTTGCCAGCACGGCTGAAGTAAGCGGGTCCAGTCCAGCGGCAAGACCAAGTCCGAGGGTGGCGATCACCGTATCCCCGGCACCGGTCACATCAAAAACCTTACGGGCAAACGTAGGCACATGCTTGACCACATCCCGCGACTCAAACAAAGCCATACCGTCCCCGCCAAGGGTGATCAGCAGATGGGTGGGGTCAATACGGTCAAAAAGCCTGCGCCCGGCTTCCAGCACATCTTCCCGGCTCTTAACCTGCATATTGGCACCCTCTCCTGCTTCTTTGGAGTTAGGAGTGAGCATGCTGACTGATTTGTAACGGTCGTAATTAACTGTCTTGGGATCAACCAATATGTGCGGCTTATGCTGTTTTTCATCAAGAAGATTCCAGAAACGCTCGAAAAAGGAATCAGAAAGAAGCCCTTTCCCATAGTCGGAAAGGATGACCACTTTATAATCGCAGACTTCACGTTCCAGAAAAGCAAACAATTTATCCATGATCGAATCAGCAAAGTCCTCGGTCTTTTCGCGATCAACCCGGACCATTTGTTGATTATGGGCCATCACCCGCGTTTTCTTGGTTGTCGGGCGGTCATCTGATTCATACAGGGAGCAGGGAATCCCGGAATCGGAACAGAGCCGCTCAAAGACTTCCCCTTCGCCATCGTGGCCGACGAATCCGGTCAAATGCGGCTCACCGCCAAGGGCTGCAATATTTCGCGCAACGTTCCCTGCCCCGCCGAGCAGGTATTTTTCTTCAGTAACCTGAACCACAGGCACCGGTGCTTCCGGGGAAATACGTTCGACCGAGCCAATCACATAGTGATCAAGCATCACGTCCCCAATGATCAACACCTTGCGGTCTTTCAGTTCCGGGAGGATACTTAAAATCTTATTATCCATTCAATTGGTTCCTTTATCCTGTATAATTTATCTTCAATATGTGAGTATCCGGAAAACACAAAAGCATTTCCGGCATGATAATCTACAAATAATTACGAACGAAGTTCAAGAATAGCTATCAGACGCTCCAGCTCTTCTTCATTTGCGTAGCTGATTGTCATTTTCCCTTTGCTCTGGGAGCCACTAAAGGAAACCTTTGTTTCAAGAGCAGACTCCAAACGCCCTTTGATACGCTCAAGATTTTCATCAACCTTTTTCGGTTCTTTATTCTTGCTTTTGCTGGACTTCGGTTTGGCAACAACCTCACCTTCGGGCAGTTCGCCATGTTCCTTAAAATATGTAGCCGCCCCTTCACATTGGCGAACGGACATTCCGCTGTTCATGAGTCTACTGAAAAGCTCATCACGAGCATCATCATCAGCGACAGCCATAAGCGCACGTCCGTGCCCTGCGGAGATTTTTCCATCACCGATTGCGTTTTGTACAGGCTCGGAAAGAGTCAACAGACGCATGGAGTTGGAAAGAGCGGAACGGCTTTTCCCCACCTGACCGGACAATTGGTCCTGGCTGAGACCGAACTTTGTGATCAACTCCTGATAACCCTTGGCCTCTTCAATTGGATTCAGGTCTTCGCGCTGCAAGTTTTCAATCAAAGCAATAGCCATGCTTTCAAGGTCGGTCATCTCTTTGACCAGTGCGGGAATCTCTCCCAACCCGGCAAGCTTTGAAGCCCTTAAGCGGCGCTCCCCTGCCACCAGCTCAAAACGGTCTTTACGTCCGGCAATGGGACGAACCAGAATCGGTTGCAGCACGCCTTTCGCGCGGATAGACTCGGATAAATCCTTCAAGGCTTCGGGAGAAAATTCCTTACGCGGCTGATTCGGGTTGGCAACAATCATATCAATATCAATTTTCCGGGCATCGATTGAAACCTCGGAACTTGATTTATCATCAACACCCTTGCCGCCTCCCAGAAGGGCATCGAGTCCCCTTCCTAAACCGCCAGTGACACCTGCCATGGATTTTCTCCTTATGTTTACCAGCCTGTGAAAACGGGCCGGATAATATTTCCTTTGACTTGATCGAAACCGTGATTATTGTATCCCGAACTCATCATAAAAACTGACGTCGGAGGCTACATGTCTAAACACGATGATAATCTTACTGAACTTTTCGATAAAAACGGCAACCTGATCGGTGCCCTGCTTACGGCTGATCTTTGGTCCAAAGTTAAACCCTTGATCAAGGAGCTGCTTCCCAAAGAAGCCCCTGCGGAACGCCCGGAACCCATCGGCGAGTGGAACACCCTTAAAGAGTATTGGGATTTCCCCTACCCGATCGATACCGACGTTCATTGCGAACTTTGCGGCAGCAAGACTGAAGACTGGGAAAAAGATACTCCCCGCAAATTCAGGCTCATGTCCTGTAATCTCGGCGGACTGGTCTCATTTAAATGTTCCCAGTGCCAAGCACGTATTGTCAAAAAACATTTCAAAGATGAAATTACCGTTGAATGTACTCCCTACATTGAGAAGAAAGACACCAACTACGAAGCTCGTTATTAAGCTCAAGAGCGACGACAATACTCATTCCAAGGCCGACAGAGATGTCGGCCTTTTTTTATTTTACTTCCTGCTCTGCATCATGCCTTTTAACAACTTCCTGCGCCAGACTGAGATAAGCCATGGCACCGTTTGACTTCGCGTCATATGAAATCGCAGGTTTACCGAAACTGGGAGCTTCTGAAAGACGCACATTTCGCGGAACAATTGTCTCAAAGAGACTATCCGGAAAAGCCTTGCGCACCTCATTTTTAACCTGACGGGCAAGCCTGTTGCGCTTGTCATACATGGTCAGCACAACCCCTAATACAGCAAGTTCAGGATTTAACCTTTTCTTGACCAGTTCAAAGGTCATTAAAAGCTGAGCCACACCCTCAAGGGCATAATATTCCGTCTGAAGCGGAACCAGCAATTCTTTTGCCGCGCATAGAGCATTTACAGTCAGCAGACCAAGTGAAGGCGGACAATCAAAAATGATATAATCATATTCATCATCCACAGTCTCAACGAGGTCCTTCAAATAATATTCACGTCCCATTTTATCGATCAACTCGATCTCTGCCCCGACCAAGTCCTGACTTGCGGGCATGAGTGAAAGATAAGGGATGTCTGTTTGATATATTGCTTCCTTTGCTCGACTCGGCTCAAAAAGCACAGAATAAACATTCTCTCTTGAGTCGCCGGGATAGAAACCAAGTCCGCTCGAACCGTTACCCTGCGGGTCACAATCTACGAGTAGAACTTTTTTCTCCATTACTGCGAGGGAAGCGGAAAGATTGATGGAAGTGGTAGTCTTACCTACTCCACCCTTCTGGTTAGCTACAACGATTCTCTTTGCCACTTGAAACCACCTTGTTCATGAGATTTCAATTTTCATGTTTCACGTGAAACATTTCAACCAAGTTGACACAAAAACAACTTCGCCAAACTAGTCTTAAAAAAACTTTAAATCAAGAAAAGCAACAGAGAAAATGAGTGGTTAAATCTAAAATATCAACAGATAATCACCATAAAAAAAGCATTAAAATAACTATTTCAAGATATTAAAAAAAATTACAATTTAATGATCATCATAAAAAAAGGCCGCTCGAAAGCGGCCTTAATAAACTCAATGTGGATCAGCAATTAAACGTTGTAGTAACCCCTGTACCACTCAACAAACTTAGCAATACCTTCTTCAACTGTTGTCTCAGGCTTGAAATCAACATCACGAACAAGGTCATCGACATTTGCATAAGTGGAAGGAACATCACCGGCCTGTAATGGCATCATGTTCTTTTCTGCCTTCTTGCCGATGCACTCTTCGAGCACTTCGATGTAACGCATAAGCTTTGTAGGCTGGTTGTTACCGATGTTGTAGATACGGAAAGGCGCTGGACTTGTTCCCGGATCAGGGGCATCGCCGGACCAATCAGGATTGGGTGTGGCAGTATTTTTCATGACCCGGACAACACCTTCAACGATGTCATCAATGTAGGTGAAGTCACGCAGCATCTTTCCATGGTTGAACACGTTGATGGGCTTATCTTCAAAGATCGCTTTAGTGAAGAGAAAAAGAGCCATATCTGGTCTGCCCCAAGGTCCGTATACAGTAAAGAAACGAAGACCTGTAGTGGGGATATTAAAAAGGTGGCTGTAAGAATGAGCCATGAGCTCGTTGGATTTCTTAGTGGCCGCATACATGCTGATGGGATGGTCCACGTTGTCATGAATGCTGAAAGGCATGTTAGTGTTCAGACCGTAAACAGAACTGGAAGAAGCATAAACAAGGTGCTCCACTCCGTTGTGTCTGCAACCCTCAAGGATGTTCATGTAACCGACAACGTTGGAATCAATGTAGGCTTGAGGATTTTCCAAGGAATAACGGACACCGGCCTGCGCTGCGAGGTTGACCACATGCGTAAACTTCTCTTCTGCAAAAAGTTTCGCCATAGCTTCACGATCAGCCATATCCATGTAGGCAAAAGTGAACTTCTCGTGATCCTCAATCTGCTTGAGGCGGTTCTTCTTAACATTTACATCATAGTAATCATTAAGAATATCAAGGCCGACAACATCATGGCCTTCAGCAAGAAGACGTTTGGAAAGGTGAAAGCCGATAAATCCGGCTGCTCCTGTAACAAGGACTTTCATTATTAATCGCTCTCTTGGTCTTTTTTATCCATTGCCTCTCCCCTGCCGGTAATCGGCGCCAACATCTTTAATAAATCAAGAGGAAGAGGAATTATGGTGGAAGATTTTCCTTCAGCAGACATTTCTCGCAAAGTCTGCAAATATCTCAACTGTAACGCTTCTGGATGGGCTGAAATAATTTCAGCTGCTTCGGACAGCTTATCTGCGGCCTGAAACTCACCCTGAGCGTTGATAACCTTAGCCCGACGCTCACGTTCAGCCTCGGCCTGTTTGGCCATGGCACGCTGCATTTCCTGCGGCAGGTCGATGTATTTCAGCTCGACAGTACTTACTTTGATACCCCACGGATCAGTATGGGTATCCAGAATTTCCTGAATTTCACCGTTAACTTTTTCACGCTGGGAAAGTATCTCGTCAAGTTCAACGCCTCCACATACGCTACGCAAGGTGGTTTGTGCAAGCTGAGAAGTGGCGAACATAAAATCCTCAACCTCCAGAATAGCCTTGATCGCGTCGGTAACACGGAAGTAAACAACAGCATTGACCTTGATACTCACGTTATCTCTTGTGATAACATCCTGATTAGGAACATCTAAAGTCATAATTCTTAGCGAAACGCGAACCATGCGATCAACGATAGGAATCAGGATTATCAGGCCGGGACCTTTAGCATTTATCACCCTACCCAACCTGAAAATCACTCCACGTTCATACTCGTTCAAGACTTTCAAGGCTGTGATCAGAAAGAAAACTACCAATAATACTGCGGGAATTAAATAAGTCATGTTAACCTCTCAAATAATTACGCTGATCAACTTTTTTTTACGACTATCAGGTTCAGACCACGGGCCTGAACAACCTTAACCGCTGTTCCGGAATCAAAAAAAGTTTTATCCTCAGTCTCGGCATTCCAAATCTCACCCCGTACTCGTACCTTCATACGCCCCTCTCTTAGCTCTAATACTTCTCCTTCTAAACCAATCATGCTCTCCAGACCCACTCCTGACTTGGAAAGTTGGGCTTTGGTCACCAGATAAATAATAATCCCGGCAAAAACCGAAAAAGTCAGCACTGTACCGAGAATTGTCCCAAGGGGAATGCCGGGAGTCCCTTCCCTGAACAGGACCAATGATCCGATAAACAGACTGATCACAGCCCCAAGACTAAGCAAACCATAACTGACAATAAAAATTTCAAGGATAAACAAAACCGCACCCAGCATGAGCAAAAGCAAACCCGCGGCATTAGTTGGCAATATTGACATGGCGTAAAGTCCGGTCACAAGACAAAAAGTACCGATCACACCGGGCAATATGGTTCCGGGATGGGAAAGCTCGAAAAAAACACCCAGCACGCCACCAAGCAAAAGAAAATAGGCAACCTGCGGATCGAGCAGCCATGAAAGAACATCGTACCTGAAGCCCGGCTCAAATTTGCTGACCACCACCTCTGATTTTGAAAATTTAACCCTCTGTCCGTCTATAAGCACCCCTCTCGCACCGAGCTGCTCAAGAAAATCATTCACAGACAGGGCCATAAAATTCACAATGTTCAAAGTCACCGCATCCTGCGCATCAACACTGATACCATCCTGAACGGACATAGCGTACCATTCAATATTGCGCCCTCTCTTGCGGGCAATGCCCTTAATCAGGCTGACCATATCCCCGGTAACTTTCTTGCTCATGGTTTCGGGAAGTTCTTCACCTGACGATGAAACCGGGCTGGCCGCACCTATGGATGTGCCGGGAGCCATGGCTGCCACCTGCGCAGCCGCTGTTATAAATGTTCCGGCAGATGCTGCATGTGCTCCTTCCGGGCCGACCCAGACGCAAACCGGAACCTTGCTGTTCATGATGATCTTGACCATCTCACGCATGGATGTACCAAGACCGCCCGGAGTATCGAGACGGAGCAGCAAAAGATCATGATCGTCATCACCAGCCCGCCCAAGACCGTCCTCAAGCAGATGAACCTGCACCGGACTTATCCCGCCCTCAAGTTCAAGCAACAATACGTTGATCTGACGGGCAAAAACAGAATCTGAAACAATGCAGCTTAAAAATACTACCGTAATGATCAAACAATAAATGAATCCTGATCGTTTCTTTAAACCATGCATAGCGACTCCCGCGAAAAAAACTTTTATAGTTCATAATGCCAAATCGCGGGAGATAAATAAACAATGGAAAAAGAAAACCCCGCCTGCTGGAGACGGGGTTGATAATTTCAAAATGAAATAAAAACTAAAAGAGTGGTAATCGCAAAAGTGAGATACAAAGCAACTGCTGCTCATCCGGCGGCAGGTTCTTAAGAAAGTCCGGATCTTGGAGCATGAGCATCTGTACTCCGTTAGTATGAACCGACGCTGAACTCGAAGGAGCGTCAGGAGCGACAATTGAACGGGTCTGGTCACCAAAGCAAGCCACAAACTTCACCCCGTAAGCCTCTACTCCTTTCCAAAAAATATCACTCTTGTTTTCAAAGTCATTGCCGTTCCAAGCAGTACAAGGCCAGAACGAAATGGCTCCCTTGGGTAGGCCCATATAACCGATCAGAGATTGGAAAAGCTTGCGCCGGGCAGTATCAGCCTGCCCTGAAAGGTCTTGACCAAGCTGGGCATAGGTCCAGAAAATCTGCACGCGCGGACTGATGCGTCCTGCCAGAGTCGACCAAGGAGCCGGCCAGGACTGGGGATCAGGAAAATTTACCTTGGGCTGAGCCGAAGATTTACTCTTCGCAGGCATGCGCGAAGGTTTCGGAGCAGGAGTGCGATCAAAAGAAGGTCGCTGCTCTTGCTGTGGAGATTGCTGAACCGGAGCGGCCTGTTGCGCAGGAGCTTGTTGCGGAGCCTGATTCTGCTGCGCTGCAAACTGTTGCGGTCTTTGCTGTGGGCGTGATTGAGCCTGCTGGCGGGGTTGTGCAGGCACACCGGGACGCTGCTGCCTTTTCGGTTTTTCGAGTTCCTCGATGCCGGGCAGTGAATCCTTGAAAACATATTGCAGACCGTTTTGATACCACGGCCTGACACTTTCAAGCACATTTAATTCTGCAGAAGGAGATCCCATATACGCCACGCTACTTCGGTTTTGGGGAGGTCAGGCCATTCTTCGGACCGCCCTGTTCTGTCCAGAACATAGACTGAATTGGTGGAAGACTCAAATCCGGCTCCAGGCTTGTTGATAGGGTTAGCAACAATCAAATCCAGATTCTTGCGCTCAAGCTTACCCTTGGCTGCCTCTTTAATATTGGAAGTCTCAGCGGCAAAACCGATCAATTGCTGGTCATCACGTTTCTGTGTGCCGATAGTTTTAAGAATATCCGGGTTGGTATCAAAATCAACTCTGAGAGCATCATTGCCGGCCTTCTTAAACTTGCCTTCTCCATGCGGAATAGGTTTGAAGTCCGCAACTGCAGCAGTAAAACACCCGGTGGTACAACCGGGCCAGACCGCAGTGGCGGCATCATACATCTGCTGCGCGGAATCAACTTTGATCACATCAATATCTTCAGGAAACCACCAGTTCACCGGACCGGAAACCACAGTTACCTTGGCCCCGCGAAGCCATGCGGCCATGGCAATGCAGGCACCCATGAGACCGGAAGAAGGATTGGACCAGAAACGGACAGCATCCCATTTCTCACGGGTGGGCCCAAGAGTGATCAGCACGTGTTTACCGCTCATATCATCAGGAGCAACAGCGCGTAACCCGTGGGCATAAATGGACTCCAGCGGAGCAAGGCGACCACGTCCATGATCACCGCAGGCAACATCGCCGCAATCGGGACCGATGAATTCAACACCCCGTTCAGCAAGCACCCGGCAATTATCCTGAGTGGCAGGTGCATCCCACATGGCCGGGTTCATGGCCGGAGCCACAAGTTTTGGGCCACTAAAAGCCAAGCCCTGACAGGAAAGCATGTCATCCGCCAGACCATGAGTCATACGCGCCAGAACTGAAGCTGTTGCCGGGGCTACCAGCATGGCATCCGCAGCCTGTCCGGGCTCAAGGTGGCCGAAGGTGTCATCCATGGTCGGATACATTTTTTCCCAGACCTTGAAAGCACCAAGGGCCTCATAACTGAGGCCCTTGATAAATTCCTGCGCACCTGAAGTGAGCGTAACACTGACTTCGATCCCGGCCTTGCGAAACATACGCAGTAAGTCCAAAGACTTGTAAGCTGCGATGGAACCGCTGACGCCAAGGTGGATACGTTTTCCTAAAAAGCAGTCAAAATTAAGATGTTCATTCATTATTGTATAGTCTGTTCCTGAACCCCGCCGGAAAGGGGCGCGGAGTCGGACTTCATTTCAACGGCGTAGATTTCGACCTCAGTATTGTAGGAACCATCAAAAATTCTCACTGTGCAGCTCTTGTAAGGCTTGGTGAAAGAAAGAGTTGAAACAGTAGAGGTAATGGATCTTTCCTTGGTCCAGTTATCTTTTGCCATCTGGTTTACGAAAAAATCAATCAGGGACTGGTTTTCAACGCGTCCCTTGAGAACAATTTTTCCATACTTAAAAGACTGGTCTTCTGCAACATAGGACTGATCAGGTACCCTGCTCAGTTCGTTGGGAACGGCAATATCATCAAATTCAGTATAAGGAACAAATTCTTCATAACTTTCAGTAGCACCGGATGCGGCAATTACGGGTTCGTCAGAAGTTTTGTTGGTTCCGGCCAGACAACCGGTAAGTCCAACAAAAATCATGGAAATAAGAAGCATTTTAATGAAAGTACGCATAGTTAATCCTCCGATTTTAATGTCGACGCATATTGAAATTCAGGCCAGCCGGGCTGGACATAATTGATCACGCTAAACAGACACGGCATTGAGCAGTTGGCTCCACCGCATCTTCTAGACTTTTTCTACAGCCATGAGAGCAAAAAATCAATTCCGAAGGCAGGAAAATCAACCGTTCATGCGTTTGATCTTATCCATAAAATAATTTTCCATTTCTCTCCGGTCTTTGCGCAAACGAACCAATTCGGATTCCATAACCTCAAGCTTATGCTTCAAGTTAGTGTTTTCCTGAGCTAATTCAGTGGTAGCCTCTTCGAGTTCCACATCTTTCTGCTCAAGAGCATTGGTCCGAACGTCATACTCTTCAGTCATGGATTTTATATCCAGCTGCGGCAAAGCCTTGATTTTTTTCTGGCTGCGGGCAAGAAGAACAAAAGCTTTTTTGAGCTTGTAAATATCTTCGCGCTGCTCTTCAATGATTGACTTCTGGTCGGCAATCACTTCAAGTGACTTGCTCATCTTGTCCATCATCTCGGCAAATGCGCCGCTCAGCTCAGCCTGAATATTCATGGCCGGCTGGGCTGGAACACCACGCTCGGAAGGGCTGATCTCAATTGTACGGGGAAATTCGGAACGGAGCTGCTGCTCAATTTCCGTGGTAACCATCCCATCATTATATAATGTGACGATGCGCTTGAAGATTTCCACAGCGGATTCCGGGTACTTGGTAACCCGGCCCATTTTTTTACTGGAAAGAAAATCCTTGAACAGCGAAGCATAACGCCTTGCTGTTGGAGCGGGGATCATCGTAATCTTGGATATTTCAGCAACTGACAACCATTTCATAATCTAATCCGGATTTGGTGATCAACGTGACAATCAAACAGACTTGTTTGACCGGGCAATCAAAGGATAAACACAGCATTCATAGACCTTGAAGGTCTCTGCTGTAAAGATTCTTACCAGATTATCATCAATAAAGAAAACTGAAAAAATGAACATAAACACAGAAGACTTTTTCCTTAAAAGCTACGACTTTGAATTACCGGAAGACCAGATAGCGCAGTGCCCCGCAGTTATGCGCCATGGTTCCAAGCTCATGGTCCTTGATCAGAATAGCGGTGAAACCGAAACAAGAAATTTTACTGACATTGTGGACCTGCTTCCTGAAGGTGCCCTGCTGGTGGCCAACAACTCAAAAGTTGTCCCGGCACGTATCTTCGGTAAAAAACCTACCGGAGGACGGGTGGAATTCCTGCTGCTGACCCCCCTCCCGCTAATTGAAGCCGAAAAAGTTCCCGGTGGTTTTAAAGCGCAGGCCCGTGGCTTGCTTCGTGCTTCCAAAGGCCCAAAACCTGGTAATGAAATATTTTTTGATGGCGGCCTGAAGCTGACAGTGCAGGGCAAAGGAAGATTCGGCCTTTCCGAGGTTGAATTAGAATGGACCGGGGATCTGAAAAAGATTTTCGAGGAATGTGGTAAAATTCCTTTGCCTCCCTACATTCGCCGTGCAGCTGATGAAACAGACAATGAACGCTACCAGACCCTCTACGCTTGCGATGAAAAAGCCGGATCTGTAGCCGCCCCCACAGCCGGGCTGCATTTTTCCGAAGAGATCAATGAAAAACTCAAAGCCAAAAACATCGAACGCGCAGAAGTTACATTATATGTAGGTTACGGAACCTTCAGCCCGGTTCGCGCCGAAGATATCCGTGATCATGAGATGCATCATGAATACATCGAAATACCAGAAGAAACAGCCGCCGCTGTGATCAAAGCCAAGCAGGAAGGACGTCCGGTAATCGCAGTGGGCACCACCTCAGCCCGCACTCTGGAAGGAGCTTTCCAACAGACCGGCGAAATTTGTGAATTTAAGGGTGAAACCAACATTTTCATATACCCCGGCTTTGAATTCAAGGTGGTCGACCGTATGATTACCAATTTCCATTTGCCAGAATCATCCCTTGTCATTATGATTTCCGCTCTTGCAGGTAGGAAAAACGTTTTGAAAGCTTATTCCAAAGCAGTGGAGAACCAATTCAGATTCTTCTCCTACGGCGATTCAATGTATATAAAATAAAGTACGAATAACGTTTGAACGTAGTTTTGACGGAAAAATTTGCACCTCAACGCAAATAATTATACGTTGTCTTCCAACAGTCACATTTTCATAATGTGCTACCCACAAGTTAATAAAGACTCTAATGGTCCCAGCCCGTTGATATAACGGGCTTTTCTGTCCACGGTAACAGGAGTTTAGGATGTCACGAGTAGAATTTTTGGATGAACGGTGCAAGGGCTGTCTGCTCTGTACCACCGTCTGTCCAAAGGAAATCATAAGGCAATCCGACCGATTCAACCAACATGGCTACAAAGTTGCTGAAGTCGCGGCTGAGGATATGGAAAAGTGTACCGGATGTACTTCCTGTGCGCTGATCTGTCCGGATATCGCTATCCGGGTATACAGAACCAAAAAGGCCAAAGGAGAATAGTATGGCTAAGAATGGCGAAAAGCTTTTTATCAAAGGCAATGAGGCTATCTCCCGCGGCGCAATCGCAGCCGGGCTTAAGTGCTACTTCGGCTACCCCATCACCCCCCAGAACGATATCCCGGAATACATGTCCGCAGAACTGCCCAAAGTCGGCGGCGAATTCGTTCAGGCTGAAAGTGAAGTTGCCGCTGCAAACATGCTCATCGGCGCAGCAGCCGCAGGCTCACGTTGCATGACCTCTTCCTCCAGCCCCGGTGTATCCCTAAAACAGGAAGCCATCTCCTACCTCGCAGGTAGCCAGCTTCCCGCGGTTATCGTCAACATGAACCGCGGCGGACCGGGTCTCGGCGACATCGGTCCCAGTCAGGGTGACTATTTTCAGGCCACCAAAGGCGGCGGACACGGTGACTACCGTACCCTCGTACTTGCTCCCGGTACCTGTCAGGAATGCTACGACCTCGTCATCGAAGCTTTTGACCTTGCTTTCAAATACCGCAACCCGGTCATGATCCTCGGTGATGCCATCGTCGGTCAGATGAAAGAGCCCGTTATCACACGGGAAGTCAAAGAGCACGATGCAGCAGAAGGAACCGAGTGGCGCATCGAAGGTGCCAAGGACCGTGATCACCGCATCATCAAGTCCCTGTTCCTCACGGAAGGTTCTCTCGCAGGCCACAACCAGGCATTGCAGGCCAAATATGACGACATGGCCAAATCCACCAAGCAGGAACTTTTCGAAACCGAAGATGCCGAACTTATCGTGGTTGCCTACGGTTCCATCGGACGTATCGTAAAGAGCACAGTACGCAAACTGCGCGCACAGGGTCACAAGGTCGGCTTGTTCCGTCCTATCACCCTCTACCCCTTCCCCTCCGAAGAGCTGAACAAGCTCGCCAAGCAGGGTAAGAAGTTCCTGACTATTGAACATAACCTCGGTCAGATGGTTGAAGACGTACGTCTTTCCATCCGCACCATTACTGACAGTGATTTCTTCGGCTTCATGCCCGGAAACCTGCCCACCCCCGACGATTTCGAGGAGCCCATCCTCAAAAGCCTTGGAGGGAAATAGATATGAGCGAACAAGAAATTCTCGCCTTTGATAAGGCTGACGCTATTGTAGACGTTCCCACCCACTACTGTCCCGGCTGCCAGCATGGTGTAGCCCACAGGCTCGCGGGTGAACTGCTCAGCGAAATGGGTTTGACCGAAGACACTCTTCTGGTCACCTCCATCGGTTGTTCCGTATTCCTCTACAACTACCTGAACGTGGACAGTGTGGAAGCACCGCACGGCCGCGCACCGGCTGTTGCGACAGGCGTTAAACGCGCACGCAAAGACAAGTTTGTACTCTCCTATCAGGGTGACGGCGACCTCGCTTCCATCGGTATGGCTGAGATCATGCACATTGCAAACCGTGGTGAAAAAGTCTCCATCATCTTCGTGAACAACACTGTTTACGGTATGACCGGCGGACAGATGGCCCCCACAACTATGGAAGGCCAGAAAACCACCACTTCCCCAAATGGACGTGATCCCATGAAAGAAGGCCAGGCTATCCGCATGGCTGAGATCATTGCCCAGCTCGGCGGCACTGCCTATTCCGCACGTGTGGCCCTGAACAATGTGAAGAACATTCGCAAGGCCAAAAAAGCTATGAAAAAGGCTTTTGAAGTGCAGCAGAAAGGTCTCGGTTTCGGTTTTATCGAACTGCTGGCAACCTGCCCCACCAACTGGAGAATGACTCCCATTCAGGCGAACGAAAGGGTTGAATCTGAAATGATCCCCTACTTCCCGCTGGGTGTATATAAAGACGCAACCGCGGAGGACTAAGATGAGCAAATACCTCGACAGCATCATTGCCGGATTCGGCGGACAGGGCGTTATGCTCATCGGTAACCTGCTGGCCTATTCAGGCATGAATGCCGGACTCAATGTAACCTACATTCCGGTATACGGCCCAGAAATGCGCGGCGGAACCGCAAACTGCACAGTCGTACTTTCCGACGATGAGATCGGTTCCCCGATCATCCGCAGCCCGCACAGCCTGATCATCATGAACCGTCCTTCGCTGGATAAATTCCAGCCCATGCTCATGGATAACGGTATCCAGATCGTCAACTCCTCACTCATTGATGAAGAGTTGGTTGAGACTGATCGCATCAAATCCTACCTCGTGCCCTGCAACGATATCGCCGACAAACTCGGCAATGCCCGCTTGGCAAACATGGTAGCACTCGGTGCATTCATCAAGGCAACCGGAATCATGGAAATGCAGGCAGTCATCGACTCCCTCGAAAACGTGATCTCCGCACACTACCATCATCTCATTCCCAAAAACGCAGAAGCCCTCCAAGCAGGTGCTGACGCTATTTAAGTTACTACTTAAACGGCCCGTGCGAACCAAGTTCGCACGGGCCATTTTTTTTATTGCCTCCGGCGGCCAAAGGAGAGGGGAAAACCCTTTTGCTACCGCCAAAAAGTGTTTTCCCCTCTCCTTTGGAATCCTCTCCCCTTTCCCAAAACGCGTTAATAATCTTTTCTCTTTAGCGCAGCAAAACATACCTTATTTGCTAAATGTTCCTGATTCGGTCAAACTGTCTTAACGCAACGTCCAGTCTTTAAAAATTTTCCTGAATTTTATCATTCAATTTAAGCGTATTAATTCAAAAAAATGACCTTCACTCTACGAAAGACCACAAAGGTCTTCAGGAGCTAAATATGGAAGTATTCAAGCCTGAAAAGCTTTTCGGAATTATCGGACACCCTCTCGGGCATACCATGAGTCCCCTTTTGCACAATTGGGGCTTTTCAGAACATAAAATCCCGGCAGTTTATATGGCATGGCCTACTGAACCGGAAAAAGTTGAAAATTTTATGCAGACTTTCAGAAATCTGCCCATTTCCGGCATCAGCGTGACTATTCCGCACAAACTTTCCGTAATGAACTACATTGATCAGCTAACAGAGCGCGCCAAGTCAGTTGGAGCGGTGAATACACTCTATTGGAAAGGTGATAAAATCGTGGGCGACAACACTGATGCCGCCGGAGTGTCCGAGCCGTTACGCCCCTATTCTGATCAGATAAAAACGGCCCTGTTGATCGGTGCAGGCGGCGCTGCTCGCGCTGCGATCACCGGACTTCAATTATTGGGCATCAATGAAATATTCATCACCAACCGTACCAAATCCAAAGCAGATGATCTCGCCGCTGAATTCAAAATATCAGTCCTTGATTGGGACACTCGCGGCGATCAACACTTCGATCTTATCGTGAATTCAACCTCGCTGGGCATGTCTGGAGAATTTCAAGAGATCAACCCCATGATCATGGACAATCAGGATGCGAACACCATCGTCTTCGATCTGGTCTACAATCCCATTGAGACTGTTTTCGTCAAGGAAGCCAAGGCCAAGGGATGCACCGTAATTCACGGAATAGAGATGTTTGTCCATCAAGGGATGGAGCAATTCCGGTTATGGACCGGAAAAAAATTGGATGAGAAGAAAGCGCGGAAATTATTGCTGGATAATTTGTAATCACCTTGACATAAAAACTGGTACACCATATGTACCGAAAAAGTACTTGAACTAAACAAAATTCAAAAGGAGATTAAAATGGCACGGCCCTTTATTGCCCCAGACCCTAACGATAGATCTGTAAATGAACCCTCTGTAGTTGTTAGCGCAAACCAAGTTTTGGGCTATTACAACCAAGAAAACAAAGACAATAAAAGAGAAAGAGTCGTAGATTCTGTTAAATCTTGGTACATGGATAAAATGGAAGAAGCTGGATGGAGTGAAGCAAAATTCACAGGAAGCCAGTGCGTTTTAGGTGCAAATATTAAATTAGAAAAATAATTTTATTACCGTAGCTGTTTATAAGACAGGTACGGTAATAAAATACTTCACCTACCCAATACAAACAGATTTCACGTTGGTAAATTCGCGTATTCCATAAGTTGAAAGCTCACGCCCGTAACCGGAGTTCTTAACACCACCGAATGGCAACGGCGGACGGCTGCTGACCCGTCCGTTCAGGTAAACCAAACCGGCCTCGATCTGACGGGCAAGGCGTAACCCTTTTTCTTCATCGCGGGTCCAGACAGAACCGCCAAGGCCGAAAGAACTGTCATTAGCCATTTCCATAGCCTGCTCTTCGCTGTCTGCACGAAAAACAAGGGCTACGGGTCCGAAAAATTCATCACGCCCTGCTTTGCTGTCAAAAGGAACATCAGTAATAATTGTCTGGGGATAAAAAGCACCCTCGCCTTCAGGGATCGAGCCGCCAATTACCAATTCTCCACCGACTTTAAGGCAAGCATCTACCTGTATTTGCAGATCATTGCGGAACTGATGTGAAGCCATGGGCCCCATTACAGTGTCTTCATCCAGAGGACTGCCCATAACTACTGATTCCATACATCCCTTCAGCTTCTGCACAAAAGAATCGTAAATATCACTGTGAACAATGAACCGCTTGGCAGCAATACAGGCCTGTCCGGCATTGGAACAACGGGATTCAGCCCCGATAACTGAGGCTTTATCCAGATCTGCATCAGCAAGGACCACGAAAGCATCACTTCCGCCCAACTCCATAACTGATTTCTTGAGCTTTGCCCCGGCTGCTGCGGCAACTTTGCGCCCTGCACCTTCACTCCCTGTGAGGCAAACTCCAATTACGGAATCATGATCAAGAACCTGTTCAACCTGCCCGGCCCCTATGAGCAGGGAACGGAATACGTTTTCAGGAAATATGGAATCACGGAAAATATCCTCAAGAGCCAATGCACACTGAGGAACGTTTGAAGCGTGTTTTAAGACCATTGTATTCCCGGCCATAAGTGAGGGCACGGCAATGCGCAAAACCTGCCATACGGGGTAATTCCAAGGCATAACAGCCAAGACCGTTCCCATAGGCGCATAGTCAACGTAACACTGCATGCCGTCCACAGTTTTCGGCTCACTGGCCAGCATGTCCGCGCCATTGTCAGCATAAAAATCACAGACCGTTGCAGACTTTAGAACTTCTGCCCTGCCGGACTTGAGCGGCTTGCCCATTTCAGCTGCCATAAGCTCTGCAAAGCTGTCCGCGCGTTCGCGAAGCAGCCCTGCCAGATTGCGCAGACAGTCTGCACGCTGCTCAAAAGAGCTTAATTTCCATGTGGAGAATGCATCCGCAACTGAAGATAAAATTGAAGAAGTTTCTGCGGAGCTTAATTCGGTAAATTTTTTTTCGACCTTTCCGGTCATAGGATTGGTACTCTGAATAGCCATCTGGGCAATACCTTGTTTTATATGATTCTTCTCAAATGAAATGTGATTTTGATCACTGCGTGGAAAGGCTACTTAACAAGAAAGGAACAAAAGAAAAAGGCGGCTGCCCTTGGACAACCGCCTTTATTTTGATTTTAAGCCAAAAAGGGATTACTGAACGTAAACCTTGATTCTGTCACCGGGACGAAGAATTGATTTTGAATTCAGGCTGTTCCATTTCATGAGCGAAGAAACTTTCACTCCGAAACGGCGGGCGATTTTCCAGAGATTGTCGCCACGACGCACGCGGTATTTAACCATTTGCTGTTTTACGTTCTCAGCCTTGGCAACGGAACGGGCAGAACTTTTGGCGTTGTTGTCGGGAATGTAGAGCTTCTGGCCGATCTTCAGCTTGGAAGAATAAATCCCGTTGGCACGCTTGAGCGTAGCCACACTTACACTATAACGGCTGGCAATATCCCAAAGGGTGTCACCCTTGCGAACCCGGTAGTTTGCCCTGCTCTGAGCGGTACGACGGGTTTTACTGGCCTTGGATGTATAGAGAGACTTGGAAGCACCTTTACCCGGAATCATGATGTACTGGCCGGGCTTGATCAGGTTGGATCTGCGGTTGTTGACCGACTTGAGCACTGCCACAGGAGTACCGTAACGGCGGGCAATGCGATACCAGGAATCACCCTTGCGGATTTTGTAGCGCTTGTACCCCGCAAAAGGACGTGAGTTGGGGGATTCAAGATAATCGGCAGCATCAGCCATAACCCTTTCGGGCAGGTAAGCATTGATAACGGCGTTGGGCGGGCTGACCTGTCTGCGGAAATGGGGGTTGAGCTTATGAAACTCACTCCATTTCATGCCGCAGGCTTTGGCAAGGGCCAGCAGATCGGTTCCGCCGGGAACCTTTACTGTTTCAACCTGAATACCGTTATTCCAATCGATATTCTCGAATCCAAGCTCTTCAAGGTTTTTAAAAATCTTGGAAATAGCAATAAACTTGGGAACGTAGTTCTTTGTTTCTTTGCGTAATCTGTAACGATAGCTCAGCTTATAATTCTTTTTGGTAAGATCAAAAAAATCCTGTGCACCGGTCTTACGGAGTGCACGCCCGATCTTTCCTTCACCAGCATTATAAGCGGCCAGAGCAAGATACCAGTCTCCAAACATGCCATGAAGAACATTCAGATACTTTGCAGCTGCAACGGTCGACTTGTACGGATCTCTGCGTTCATCAATCCACCAATCGACACGAAGGCCGTAAAGACGGCCTGTATAAGGCATAAACTGCCACAGGCCACCGGCACCGACACGTGAATATGCCCAGGCATTGTATCCACTTTCGGCAAACGGCAACATTGCAATATCTTCGGGAATACCATTCTCCTTCAGTACCTGACGTACGTAAGGAAGAAATGGCTCGGAACGTTTCAACCACCGGGTAAAAGTCTTACGGGCTTTGTGAGTAAAAAAACCAAAATATTGCTGAACTTCCTTGGTATCGTGTTCGTTGAGGTTGAAGTAGATACCGTTGCTGGACTGGAGGACTTTTTCTTCCTCCGGGGTAAGTATCTCTTCTTCCTGCGGTGCTGCTTCAAGCTCAGGGTCGAGAGGCTCAACACCGGAATCGGTAACCTCAGATTCCACTGAAGCTTCACTTTTAAGAGCAGCTGTAGTCTGAGCATCAAGCTCAGCCTCATTAACCGGAGCAGTCTTGGCAGAACATCCGGCAAAAAATGCAAATAAAGCCAGAAGCGCGATTAACCGAAATGAATTCAGCATCTTCGACCCCTTGTCACTGTGGACGTCAAACGTATTGATTTTATCCATAATTTATCTAGAAAAACTATAAATTTTGCTTGGTTAGACACTGATATTTAAATTTAACAGCTTAAAAATAAAGGATTTTCAGTGCATATGATTGAGTTGTTCAAACATATGTAGAGCTATACTAAAGCGCGAGGGTTTGCAATAGTAAAACGAAAGGTATAGGTTGCCAAAACCGTTCAGGCGCAAGGGTTTTAGTCCTGCCCGGTCTGTTTTAAAATGGATTTGGTGTTAATAAAATGAGATTCGTATTCACCGTAACAAAGCATTTTTATTAACCAATTCCCCGCATGAAAGTTAGACACTTTCATACGCTTTAAATGCCCCATACAAACACAAAGAATCCGCACTCAGTGCTAATTTTTATATTTTTAATAAAAAGGTAAACTTTACATGAAAAAAAGAACCAGAGAAGATGACAACACCATCATAGCAGGCCGTAAACCGGTTCAAGAGATGCTTTTAGATGCTCCGGAAAGGATTGACCTGCTTTATCTGCAAAAAGGGCGTCAGGACAAGAATTTCGAGCGCACAATCCAACGCTGCAAAAAGCACGGCATCAAATATAAAATTGCAGACAAAACTGAACTGGGTCGGATTTATTCCGGAAACCATCAGGGAATCATCGCAAGAGTTGCCGCCATGTCCTACGCTGACTTCGATGATATGCTGGAAAATCTTTCAGATTCTCCCCTGCCTTTGCTCATCGTTCTCGATCAGGTGCAGGACCCCGGCAATATCGGTGTGCTGGCCCGCTCCCTGTACGCACTGGGCGGAGCCGGAATTGTAACCGCCAAGCACGGCGGGGCATTTCTGGGACCTGCGGCAGTTAAAGCTAGTGCCGGAGCACTGACCAAGCTTCCCGTAGCGAGGGTTAACAACATTTCGCAGGCTCTGGACAAAGCCATAGATATGGGCATCAACATTTACGGAGCCGGACTTGATGTTGATTCCTCCTCCGCTTACACAGCTGAAATCAATACCCCGGCCATTCTCGTGCTGGGCAACGAGGAAAAAGGTATCCGCTTCAACGTTGAAAAACGTTGCCAGAAACTGATCCACATTCCCTTCCGCCGCGAATTCGATTCCCTGAATGTTGCACAGGCCGGAGCCATGCTGATAAGTGAATTTGCAAGACGTCTGGGTTAATTTCCTGCAATACAACCTGTCAAACCAGACATAAAGTAAGCCCCCTGAAGATCACACTTTCTTCAGGGGGCATTATCATAGAAAAAAACTAGAGTAACTCTACTTAATATAGTTGGGCAGATTAAGAAAAATATTGCGTGTAAAATCAATCATTTTATCCATGATCCACGGAAAAGCAAAAAGCAATGCAATAAACATGGAAACAATTTTGGGCACAAAGGTCAGGGTCATTTCCTGAATCTGTGTAGCAGCCTGAATAACGGACACAAAAATACCTACCACCAGCCCGACCATGAGCATGGGCAGAGCCAGCGTAAGGGCCAGTTCAATTGACTGTTTCGCAAATCCGATAACAAATTCTGGGGTCATTTTTTATGCCTCCGCGTAAAAAAAACGCACTACTGCCCGGGTCACTGAAAAGTGTTGACGATGGAGCCCGTCAAAAGCGACCAGCCGTCAACCATGATAAACAGCAATATCTTAAAGGGCAATGAAACCATTGCCGGGGGCAGCATCATCATACCCATGGCCAGCAAAATACTGGCGATAACCATATCAAGAATCAAAAAAGGCACATAGATCAGAAATCCGATGGTAAACCCGGTCTTCAGCTCACTGATGGTATAGGCGGCAACGAGGAGCATTGTGTTGACATCCTCTTTGGTTTCCGGCCGCTTTTCACCGGTGATGGAATAAAAAATGGAAAGGTCTTTCTCTCGGGTATGCTTGAATAAAAAAGTCCTGATGGGAACCTGCGCCCGGTCTATGGCTTCTTTAAAACCGATTTCCTCATTGAGATAAGGCTGCAAGGCTGCATCGTTAACAGCCTTCCCGGTAGGCATCATAATGACCACGGTCATGAAAATGGCGAGGGAAGCCAGAATCTGGTTGGGCGGCATCTGCTGCGTGCCCATGGCCTGACGCAGAAAGTGAAAGACGATAATAATCCGGGTAAATGAGGTCATGGTCAGCAGAATAGACGGAGCCATACCCAGAACAGTCAGCAGAAACAGGATTTCCAACAGTTTGGCAACCTGCTCCGGTTCTTCCTGCCCGGCGGCAAGATTGAGCGAAAGGGTAGGTACTGTATCCTGCGCAAAAGCAGCTGCCGGAATGAGCAGCAGAAAAACTGCGCTAAGAGTCAGAAGAGCCGGAGCTTTCTTTTTCAAGATACCCGGCAAAGTCGCTATCAGTCTTTGCATGCCCTTCATCCCTTGCATGGAGCAGAGTAATTTTATCATGAGTAACACCGACCACCATTTCGCGATCGCGATACCTGACCACTGTAATATTCTGGCGCGGACCAAGCGCAAGTCGATCCACAATTTCAAGCGCGCCCCTTCTGGTGCCCGGAAAAGCACCGCCGATATTCAAACGGCGCAAAAAATAATAAGCCAGAAACAGCATTGCCAAAATGAAAAAAAGTGCTGCCGACATCTTAAGCACAGAGGTAATCCCGGAATCCGGAGCCATAAGAACAGCAGCAGTGGCATTAGGCAAGGTGCTTCACCCTTTCAATGGGACTGATAATATCAGTCAGCCTGATACCGAATTTTTCATTAATAACAACAGCCTCGCCACGAGCAACCAGCTTGCCGTTAACATAGATTTCAAGGGGTTCCCCGGCCAGCTTGGTCAATTCAACAACAGAACCGGTTCCCAGTTGCAGAAGCTCGTTGATGAGCATCCTTGAACGGCCCAGTTCCGCAGAAACATCCAGCGGAATATCGAGAATAAAATCGAGGTCACGCCTTGAACCGTCATGGCGCGGGTTCTTGGCTTCATTGGTCAGGTCCTTGAAATCAGCATCACGGGTCTGGGTGCGCAGAAATTCCTGTTCTTTTTCCTTGCGGATGTCATCACCGGTATCTTCCGCCAGCGCAGCAGCCCATTCATCAGCAAGACCTTCATCTCCGCCGCCACCGGCGTCGAGATCCATTTCACCGCCGCCCTCATCACCCTGCTCACCGAGGGCAGCCGCCCATTCGTCAGCAAGGGCATCCTCGTCGGCTGCTCCGCCATCATCCTGGTCGGCCAGAGCCGCAGCCCATTCATCAGCTAAAGCTTCGTCATTACCGTTACCGGGATCACCGCCCAGAGGGTCACCACCTTCGGAATCGTCAGTGAGTGCGTCCGCCCACTCCTGCGCGAGTTTATCCTGATCAAGATCATCTGACATCATAGCAGCCTACCTCCGGATTAATCATTGGCCATCCCGTAAAAACAGTTCTGCCGACATAAATTCGACACACCATCAAGGGGTTAAGCAAAAACCGTGCTACTGGATAACCATATCCGTAAAATATACCTGTAAAACCTTGGAACCGCCCATAATTTGATTCAACCGGTCTACAATTTCCTTTTTCAGGAGAATTTTGCTCTCCATGGTGGAAAGATCCTGATAAGTCTTGCTGGAAAGCAGCAGGATAAGCGTATCCTTGACCATGGGTTCTTTCTTGGAAAGCTCAGCCACAGCTTCCTCGCTGACAACTTCAACATCAATTCCGAGCTTAAGATACCTGCGCCCGAGCGGATCAGCAAGGTTGACTACAAAAGTAGGCAGGGTAATGGTGAATCCGTCACCGGGCAGGGTTCCGGGATCTTCACCCTCGGCAGCCTGCTCATCCTTCTGTTCTTCCACAGCATCATCAGGCTGGGCGGCAAAAAATTTCTTGTAGGCGAAAAAACCACCGCCACCAAGTATCGCCAGAAGCAGGATAAGGATTATCCACTTCAGCATTCCGCCTTTCTTTTTCGGTTCCTGACCATCATCAGCCATGATTCACCCTCTTAAGCTTAATATTGCGCCAATCAAATTCATCAATATGAATTTGATAACTTTTTTATAGGACTTACACTAATACCCCCCCATGGGGGGTGTTGTCTTTATCAATATTTCAACCCGCCTGTTCTGTGCGCGCCCTTCCGGAGTTGTGTTGCTGTACAACGGAAAGGTCGGCCCGCAAGCGGAAACTGTCAACCGGTCATTTTGGATGCCCTGCTCCACAAAAAACGTGAGTACGGCCATGGCCCGCCCACCGGATAATTGGAAGTTCGCCGGACTCATGCCGCCGACATTATCCGTATACCCGGCAATATTCACATCCGCGGCTCCCAGATAATCCAGCACCGGAACAAACTGGTAAAGCAGTATTTTTGCCCTCTCGTCAAGTTCCGATTTACCAAGGGGAAACATTAGCTTATCCGTAAGCACCAAAGCCACACCTTCAGGTTTAGCAAGTACCTTCAGGTTCTCATTAAGAGTAGCCCGGTCCATATCAGGCGGCAAAACATCATCCGGGAAAAGCAGATCCTTGATCCGATTCTGTTTTTCCAGCACTTCCCACGGCCTTTCAAGAAATTCACTGACCAACTTCACTTTGGCCGTTACCCGCCCGGAACCGCGTTTGTCCAGAAATCCAAGTTCAGCAGGCATAATGGTAACCCGGGTAATAAAACTCTGGTCCATTGAAGCCATACTTAGCAAGAGCACAAAAAAAGTCAAAAGCAGGGTGACCAGATCAGAGAATGTTACCAGCCATCCCCCACCCGGATCCGGCGGCTTTTTTACTTTATCGCGGCCCATGGTCTATCCTCACTGCTTGGTCCGGGGTTTGTCAGCATCACCAATGGGAAAGACAAAATCATCAAATTTGAATTTATCGTTTTCCTTACGCGGAGGCTGATACTCCTTGATTTCCTTAGAAACAGCCGCGCTGCGAGTATCAAGCACCAGATCAACCCTGCGATTCATCCTGCGTCCCTCGGGAGTGGAGTTTGGATGGCGGGGCCTGAATTTACCGAATGCCTCCAGCTTCAACATTTCCGGATTCATGCCGTTGCGGATCAGGTAATTATAAACCGCAAGTGACCTGCTCAAAGAAAGTTTCCATGAAATATCAGGGGTTAAATCCCGGTCTTCAACACGGTAGTCTTCCCCAAGCTCATCACGAAGGATAGAAGTATGTCCGGCAACCAGCACAGGGTGCTTAACCCTTTTGAGCACCGGGAGAACTGTATCAAGAATTCGCGCACCCTCAAGTGAAACGGAGGTGCTGTCCGGGGTAAAAAGAACATCGGCTCCAATGGAAAGAATCTGCACAAACCTGTTGGATTCAAAACGCAAATCCTCTTCGGCAAATTCCCAGAGCAAGGGCTTGATAGGCTCCAGACCTTCCTGAAGCTCCATAGGGCCGACCTGAACGGTTTTGCGGGACTGGGTGTCGGAAAGAACATCGAATCCTTTGGAACCGAACCCGAACGTACCGATAATGGAACCGAGCACCACCATCTTACGCCGTTCATCAACAACCGACATACTCACCAGCAGCACAAAAAAGGTGAGCATCAGGGTCATCAAGTCACTGAAGGTAATCAGCCATAAAGGCTGACCTTCAGGCTCTTGCGGCTTTTTCTTCCTACCCATCAATCCCCCGTTCAAACATTTGCTGAACCGGCCCAGTACACAATGAAACTATGCCCCGCTAATCGGTAATCTTGCGGATTTTCGGAGGCAGGAAGCTGTTCAGCTTCTCCTCAATAATCTTGGGGTTCTCACCTTTGGAAATTGCGATGATGCCTTCCATGACCATTTCCCGAAGCAGGATTTCCTCTTTACTGCGGGTTTTGAGCTTTCCGGACATGGGAGTAAAGACAAGGTTTGCCAGAATCGCACCGTAAAGAGTGGTCAGCAGCGCAACAGCCATGGCAGGCCCGATGGTACTTGGGTCACTCATGGTCTGGAGCATCTGCACCAGCCCGATAACCGTACCGATCATACCCATGGCCGGAGCAAAGTCGGCAAAAATCTTCAGGATCTCAGCCCCGGTTTCATGCCTGTTCTCAAGGTACTGGATTTCTGTTTCCAGAATTTCCTGAATAACCTGCGGCTCAAGGCCGTCAACAGTAAGTTGCAGCCCTTTGCGCAGAAAGTCGTCTTCAATGGATTTCAAGGCAGGTTCAAGAGAAAGAATGCCTTCACGGCGGGCGCGGTTGGCGAAATCCATGAACTTATCAATGATCTCACCCGGTGATTCAAGACTGGAAAAAAAAGTCTTTTTAATAACCCCTACAACGCCCAAGACATGGCCCATGGGATAGTTGACCAGCGAGGCCCCGATGGTCCCGCCGATAACGATCAGTACAGAGGGAACGGAAATAAAAATACCCAAGGGACTTCCGACCAGAATAGCCGAAAGCACAAGTCCGAAAGAAAGAACTATTCCTATTACTGTACCCAGATCCATTCAGTCCGCCTGTGGGTGTTTTAAGGTTTAGTATCCCGGTCTTTTGCCAAAAATTCTGGTTCCGACCCTGATCATGGTGGAGCCTTCCTCAATGGCTACCCGGAAATCCCCGGTCATGCCCATGGAAAGTTCCGGCAGCTTGATTCCGAAAAGTTTTTCCATACCTTCGGAGAGCATACGCAACCTTGCAAAGTAGGGCCTTGCCCCTTCCGGATCACCGAAAAAAGGCGGCAAACACATCAGCCCGGTCAGCTTGAGGTTGCCGTAACCCTGAATCTCTTCAATCAGAGCGGGGAGTGTCTCTTCGGTCACCCCGCACTTCTGTTCCTCACAAGCGGTATTTACCTGAATGAGGATATTCTGGACCGTATCCAGAGCCTCGGCCTTTTTATTAAGCAGTCCGGCCAGCTTGGATGAATCCACACTATGCACTGCGCAGAACTTTCCGGCCACCTGTTTGGCCTTTTTGGACTGCAACCCACCTATAAAATGCCAGTCTATATCAAGACCGGACAGCTCATCCTGCTTGGCTAAGGCTTCCTGTACGTAAGATTCGCCAAAGCAGCGATGTCCGGCATTGTACAACATCTCGATATCAGAGGCTGCGTGAAGTTTGGAAACCGCCATGACGGTGACTTCCTCTGGTTTACGACCGGCCCTTAAGCAGGCCTGAGCCACTTCTTCCTTAACCTCTGAAATATTCTCAACAAGTTCTTTTTCTCTGTTACTCATTGTCAAACAGCCGTTTTCAGTAAGCGGCATACATTAAAATTCGGTTGATTATATAAATTTCTTTAATAAAAAGAAAACAAAAGGACAAGAATTCTTCGCGCCGGACTACTCACCAAGTCCAAGGGAACGCAAGAAACCCACATCTTCAGTCCAGCCCTCACGGACTTTAACCCAAAGTTCAAGCATGACCTTCATCTCAAGCATCTCTTCCAGTTCTTTTCTGGCCTGAGTGCCGATTTTCTTAAGGTTCTGCCCGCCCTTACCGATGATCATACCTTTGTGGTTCTTCTTGGTGGTATAAATAATGGCCCCGATATTGACCAGATTACGCTCGGTTTCTTCGGTCCAGAATTCAATTTCCACTGCTGTGGAATAAGGCAGTTCCTGCTGCAAGCTCATAAACAACTTTTCGCGCACGGTTTCAGCAGCCATGAAGCGCATGGGTACAGTTGAAACCTGATCTTCAGGGAACATGGGCGGCCCTTCAGGCAGAGTCTCAATAACTTTTTCCAGCAAAACATCCGCGCCATCACCTTTAAGAGCGGAAACAGGAATGAATTCAGCTTCAGGCCAGAGTTCCTGAGCCTTTTCCATTACCGGAAGCAATTTTGCTTTATCTTTAACCTTGTCGATTTTGTTTACTGCCACGAACAGCTTTTTATTGGACTGGTTGACCGGTTTAACTACCGGAGCCAGTTCCTGCTCCATGAGATGGGGCTTGGCTGCGTAAAGAGCAGCGTCAAAGAGAACCACGATGGCATTGGCACTTCCAAGCGCTTCCCACGCAGACTCAAGCAGAAAACGGTTCATCTTTCCGCGCATGCGGTGGATGCCGGGAGTGTCCAAAAAGACAATCTGTGAGTTTTCATTGCTCAAAATACCGCTGATGCGGTTACGGGTGGTCTGGGGTTTAGGTGAAACAATCGCCACCTTCTGGCCCAGATAGTGGTTCATGAGAGTGGATTTACCAGCGTTAGGGGGACCGATCAAAGCCACCCAGCCAAATTTATATTCTTCAGACATTTTATTTCCTTGTTATGATGCGCTGTCGCGCTTTTATTTAAGAGTGCCTCCGGCGGGTCTACCGACGGTCCCTCCGGGGGCTTAACCCCTTTTTGTAAAAAGGGGTTAAGAATCCCAAAAACTTTTAGTTAGCTATCGCTACCAGTCTTTGAAATTCATGCGGTAATTCATTTCAAACAACCGCCGAGAGCAAAATACACGAAAAATTGATACTAGGCCAATTTCAAAAAATTGAATTCCTGAAACGCACTGAAAAAACATTAAAAGACCTTTCCAATTAGTCCTTGGAAAGGTCTTTTTTGATCTAACATTTGCCTAGATTTAATCTAGACTTTCTTTAGTTTCACGTGAAACCAAAGACTTACCCTTCGTCCTCACCCTGAACATAGCCACACCCTTTTTCCGGGCAGGCAATATGCTCACCTTTGGCGCGGGTGGTCTTTTTGACCAGCACAGGATGTCCACATTTCGGGCAGGGCCCGTCAATGGGCGGATACCAGACCGCATAATCGCAATCCGGGTACTGATCGCAGGAGTAAAAAAGTTTTCCACGGCGGGAGCTTTTTTCCACCAACTCGCCTTTGCAACCTTCACGAGGACATTTGACCCCGGTAGAGAACGGTTTGGCGTGTTTGCAATCAGGGTAATTGGAGCAGGCAATAAAACGGCTTCCGGTACGGGCATGTTTGATAATCAGCTCGCCGTCCTTACAATCTGGACATTTACCGACCTTCAAGGCTGAAGGTGTTTCCACAACCTTGATTTTGCCGTCATCATCGCGCTCGAAATTCTTAATATTGCGGCAATCAGGATATCCGGTACAGCCGAGGAATTCACCGCGACTGGAACGTTTGATAGCCATAGGACTGCCGCATTTCTCACAGGTAACCCCGGTCTCTTCCGGCGGTTCCTCTTCCAGAACTACGATCTTACCCTTTTCATCGCGGGTGAAATTGACGATGCTTTTGCAGTCCGGGTAGTTGGAACAGCCGAGAAATTCCCCGGTACGTCCAAACTTTATAACCATGGGTGAACCACATTTTTCACAAACAATTCCGGTATCCTCTCCGCCGCGCTTCATTTCCTTG
The DNA here is from genome assembly GCF_010470665.1 of Desulfovibrio sp. JC022. Lineage (NCBI taxonomy): Bacteria > Pseudomonadati > Thermodesulfobacteriota > Desulfovibrionia > Desulfovibrionales > Desulfovibrionaceae > Desulfovibrio > Desulfovibrio sp. JC022. Next base: position 56,783 of record NZ_VOPZ01000009.1, read on the forward strand.
GACGCGGTTTCAAGGGTGGGATAAAACCCGTCCACGAAATTTTTCATCAAAAAGGTCCACTCGATCTTGCCGTCAGCAACATCATCAAGCTGCTTTTCCATGGCAGCGGTGAACCCGACATCCATGAGTTCCTTAAAATGCTCGGAAAGCTGGTCGCTGACCACAAAACCGAGTTCCGTGGGGATAAATTTCTTTTCCTCAAGATTCACGTAACCGCGATCCTGAATGGTAGAAATAATGGATGCATAAGTCGACGGACGACCGATACCTTTCTCTTCCAGCTCACGGACGAGGGAAGCTTCGGAATAACGGGCCGGGGGCTGAGTAAACTTCTGTTCGCTGTCGATCTTCTCGACCTTGAGCACTTCGCCCTTTTCCAGCTTGGGCAACTCAATGAGCTTTTCATCACCGGTCTTGCCGGTAACGCGCATAAAACCGGGAAAGAGCAATCTTTCGCCCTTGGAACGCCAGATGGTGTTCTTGGCCTGAATGGTGACCACGGTATCCCAGAAACGGGCCGGAGCCATCTGGGAAGCGATGAAGCGGTTCCAGATGAGCTTGTAGACCTTGAACTGGTCCGCAGGCAGAAAAGGTTTCACATCTTCAGGCATGATTGTCGCGTCAACAGGGCGGATAGCTTCGTGAGCATCCTGCGCGCCGCCTTTGGATTTATAGACGCGAGGCTTGGCCGGGTAGAATTCATCCCCGTATTTTTCAAGGATAACCTTCTTGGCAGTATCCCGAGCTTCGTTAGCGATACGCACGGAATCAGTACGCATATAGGTGATCAGTGCTGTTGTACCTTTATCACCAAGCTCAACACCTTCATAAAGACGCTGGGCAAGAGTCATGGTCCGCTTGGCGGAATAACCGAGTCTGCGGTTGGCGTCCTGCTGCAAGGTGGAAGTGATGTAAGGAGGCAGGGGATTACGCTTACGCTCCTTCTCTGTGAGATCAGTAATCTCAAAAGGCACACCCTTTACGTTACTCTGGAGGGCTTCCGCTTCATCAGCAGAACCGATCTCGGCCTTTTTGCCGTCCACTTTCCAGAGGTCGGCCACGAAAGGCGGTGGATTATTGCCTTCCACATGGGCTTTAAAGAGCCAGTATTCTTCAGGAATAAAAGCACGGCGGGCCTTTTCACGCTCCACTACAAGCTTGAGCGCAACGGACTGCACGCGCCCTGCGGAAATACCCCTTTTTACCTTTTTCCAAAGAATGGGAGAAATTTTGTAACCCACCAGACGGTCCAGAATACGACGGGCCTGCTGGGAATCGAAAAGCTGTTCATTGAGCGGCTTCGGATGTTCTAGAGCTTCTTTAACAGCTCTTGCGGTAATTTCGTTGAACTGGATACGGCTGACGTTCTGGTTCACTTCCTGAATAATAGCCGCAACGTGCCAGCCGATGGCCTCCCCTTCGCGGTCGGGGTCAGGTGCCAGGAAGACATGATCGGCCTTAGCCGCTGCCTTCTTCAGCTTATTGACCACATCCTCTTTACCGGGAATGATCTGGTACTGGGGGGTAAAATCACCATCTTCTTCGACTCCCAGTTTATTCTTGGGCAGGTCACGCACGTGACCGACGGATGCGGCCACCTGGTAATTTTTACCAAGAAACTTACTGATAGTCTTCACCTTTGCCGGGGACTCAACAACAATCAAATCTTTGCTCATAGTTTGCAGCCTATAACCATCAAGTTGACACTATGCAACCATAAAAAACGGTCATCCAAAGCTTTTCAGCTTATGTGAATGGTATACTCTTTTGTTAAATATTATTTTTAACTAACCAAAAAATCAGGAAGAAATACATTTTTTCAACGCTGATAATTTTTCCTGTAAAATTTTTATGTCATTGCCATCACGGGCCGAAAGTTCCAGCTCCTTGGCCTTGACTGTCACTTTCGGCAAGCCGAAAGTCCGCGCCGAACCAGCCACAGCATGGGCGTTTTTGTACAGCTTTTCGAGATCAGCGTCATCGCCGCCGCGCTCATAAGCAGAAAGATAACCTTCCAGCTCTTCAACACGCCCACCGAGTGCCGCAGCATATCTCTTATTAAGCTCAGCAAGCTTTTCGTCAAGTGTAGCCATGTTTGCCTCCACCAAAAAAAAGCCCGCGTAGTGCGGGCTTTTGTCATTAGCGTTTGGAGCTGTTCATCAACAAGCCCCCTGCTGCTTGAATCAGCAGGAAGATTATCAGGAAGTGGATGAACATATCCTTCTGGATTGCACCCCAGATAATGTACACTGAACCGCAACCCGCCAGCAATGGGCAGAGGAAACGACTCAGAGGTCCGAGGTCGGTAAAAGTCTTCATCACCCAGATGTAAATAGAGATGTAAATCACATACAGGAATGCGATGGGCAGTTCGGATACATCCATAAACTGACCCCACCAGCCGTGAAAGTTACCGTACCAGACTACCAGCCAGAAGCAGGACAGAAAGTAACCGATAATTGCGGACCAGCTGGTGCTATTGGTAACCGGGTTAACCTGCCTGAAAAGATCAGCACGGGGACCGAGGTTACGGGAAGCAATGGAGAACATGCCGCGAGCAGACCCCATGATCAGGCCGTTCAGCGTACCGAGGCAGGAAATAATAACAAACACGGTCAGCAGGGTGCCGCCAACATTACCGAAGATCATTTCAATAACACGCACAGGTGCGGCGTCGCCTTCAGCAAGAACCTGATCATTGGTCAGTACGCCGGAAATACCCAGATAATAAAGCATGTAAATGGTCATTACCGCGATGGTACCGACAACAAGTGCACGGGGCAGGGTCTTTTTAGCGTCTTTAAGTTCGGCGTTGATGACGGTTGCGATAATCCAGCCTTCGTAAGCAAAGGCGGTGGAAAGGGTAGCCACGGCAAGTCCGCCGCCGCTGCCGGAAATTTCACTGGCAGTCTGCATGAAGTTCTGCATGGTCTGACCGCTGGAAAGACCGGTAATACCACCAACAACAGCCACAAGACCGAGCGGGATCAGCTTGATTATAGTAGAGGAAACCTGCCACTTACCGGCCAGAACCGGAGAATAGTAGTTGAGCAGGAAAAATGCGGTCAAATAAACAAAGGACAGGGGCCAGAGCATATCTTTCATACCCATCAAACCAACAGAATAGTTGGCGGATACCCAGGCCAGAACCGCAACCAGAGTCGGGTAATAGATAAAGGTCATAAACCAACCGACCATGTACCCGGCTTTCTCACCGTAAGCTTCTTCAAAATAGTCAACCAGACCGTTAACCTTCTCAATACGGGTCGCGATCTTTGAAAAAACATATGCGGTAACAACCATGATGGTACCACCGATCAGCCATGCAAGCAGTGCGGTGGGCAGATCGCCACCCGCAGCCTTGAGAACGTCATCGGCTTTAAAGAAAACCCCTGAGCCGATTACGATCCCCACAACCATAGCGGTTGCAGTCCAGAAACCGTATTTCTTCTGTAAATTATCCATATTTAACAATCACCCCTTTTACTCTTCTTCCATCCAACCTTCCCTTGATCCAAAAAGCTGCCTAGCATCTGGAAAACAAAACATGGGAAGCAAACCAACCGCAATATACAATGATCATGAAATAAATCCTGCATTATCCCTGCTGGAGATACATAAAAACATTGGCAGGATATAACCATCATCAGGCACAAACAGATTTACTTGCGCGGATAATGCGGTTATGTCCAGAATTTTTTTCCCATTTTTGCAAAAAAAGAGAATTTAACACTATAAAAATGCGTAAAAATCAGACGCATAGCAAAAATGACTTCCCTGAACTTTGCAGGCCATCGCCTCAGCTGATAATCTTTGCATTGACAAATAAGTAGAGAAATGCAAATTGGACCGAGTTATTAACTTTTAAAGGAGATTTTATGTTTACCAATGTGAGAAGGGTGTTCCTGTTCTAGGAGTGCACTTTAAGGACATTAAAAATTTAGAATATTTCTATTCTAAGCTTCAATTCTAAGCCTCTGGCTTAATTCTATCCGTCTTTTTTGTCATTCCACTCCCGCAGGACAGGTGCGCCCAGTACCTGATTGTTATTACCCTGATTAGTTTAATTTACAGCTGATTTGGCTGTTTTTGGATTTGTGTCTACGCACAGCAAGGGAATCCCATTACCTTCTGTCCGAACAACAATCCATAAACATCCTTTAAAGACAGCTGCTTATATAAGGTAAATACATTTATGTGTTTGCAGGAGTAGAGTCATGTCCAGACAACAAAAAACCATCCACATCGATACCAACCCGTTCATCTGCGAAAATTGCGGTCTTACAGTACCGTCCCCAGAAAGCGGTACCCAGAACCGGAACCATTGTCCCCATTGTTTGCACAGCAAGCATATGGATATGAAAATCGGGGACCGCCGTTCCGGCTGCCGGGGGATCATGGAACCGATCGGCTTGTGGGTAAAAGAAAACAAGGAGTGTGCAGTTATTCATCGCTGCCAGAAGTGCGGCTTTATCCGCACCAACCGTATTGCAGGCGACGACAATGAGGTAGTGCTGTTCACACTGGCTGCACGGTTGATTACCCAATTGCCCTTCCCGGCGAATATCGCACTGGAAAAAATTGAACGTCAGCAGATGGGCGGTGAAATATGATGAATATTAATAAATTAGGCTGGAATTCCTTTTTTGAAGACCAGTTTCAGACTTATAGGGAACAAGGTCTTAGTGTCGGCCGTGTTTTAAGGGAAGTGCGCGGGCAGTACACCCTCTACTCTGCACAAGGCCTTATCAGCGGGGATGTTTCCGGACATTTTCATTATAGAGCAATAGATCGCTCAGATTACCCTACAGTGGGTGACTGGGTGGTCTTCCGGCAATGTGCTGATTATGCCCAGATTGAACACGTGCTTGAGCGGAGAAGTGGATTTTCACGCAACAGTGCCGGAAGTCAGGCTCAGGAACAGGTGGTCGCTGCCAACATCGATTACCTGTGCATAGTCTGCGGACTGGACGGAGGCAGGAACTTCAACCTCCGGGGAATTGAACGCTACATTGCCATGGCAGTGGAAGGCGGTGCAAAACCAATCATCGTGCTGAATAAAGCAGACCTCTGTGATGACCGGGAAATAGCCCTCTTGCAGGCCCAAAGCGTTGCAGAAAATATCCCGATCCACATGCTCAGCGCATTAACCAAAGAAGGGGTAGACGAATTTTCAATGAGTTTTGAAAAAGGTTCTACAATAGCCTTCAGCGGTCAATCCGGTGTGGGAAAATCATCCCTGATCAATTGTCTGTTAGGCATGGAAACGCTGAAAACCGGAAATTTGCGCGAAAGTGACCTGCGCGGCAAACACACCACCACGCATAAGGAATTATTCTTCCTGAAAAGCGGGGCCATGGTCATCGACACTCCCGGTATGCGCGAATTACAATTATGGGGGAGCCGTAAAAGTCTGGATCAAACATATGGTGAAATTCATGAAGCAGCCAAAAACTGCCGCTTCCGGGACTGCACCCACCAGAACGAACCCGGCTGCGCCGTGCGCGAACTCTTGATAGACGGATCATTGGAAACAGAACGCTATGAGAATTACTCTGATATGCGTGCCGAACTCGCCTTTATCGAGAGCAAGGTTGACGAAACAAAGCGTCATGCGAGAAAAGCTAAAGAGAAGCAACTATCCAAGTTGATTCGCAAGACCATAAAAACCAAAAGAAAATAAATAAGAACCGGGTGGCTCAGTGAAAACAGAGCCACCCGGTTCCGTTACTTAGCTTTACGCTTTTCCCGCCACTCCATAACCCCCATCAGCAAATCCCATTCAATCGGGATAATAAACAGAGTCAGAAAAGTAGCAGTACAAAGACCGGTCACAAAAGTTGAAGCCATGGCTCCCCAGACAAGTGAGTAGGAAGGAAAACCCACCGCCATGGGTAAAAGCCCCAGTGTGGTGGTCAGGGTGGTTAATAGGATGGGCCGCAAACGGATGCGCACTCCCTCACGCATGGCTGCTTTGCGGTCCATGCCGGATTTATAAAGCTTGTTCATAAAATCCAGCAGTACCAGCGAATCATTGACCACAACCCCGGTTACCCCAACGGTGGCAATAAAACTGTTCACCGTGAAAATGGTCTGAGAAAAGAAGGTCCCCAAAATTACCCCGGTCAGGGAAAATATTACAGCGGAAAGGATAATCACCGGCTGAGCATAAGACTGGAATTGGGTAGCCAGAATCAGGTAAATGATCAGGATAGCAGTCATAAAAGCATATATCAGCGAAGTATAGGATTTGCGGGTGGATTCGAATTCACCGGAGAAATTAATGGTCGCTCCGGGAAATTCACCACGCACAGAATCATAAAATTCACTGACCATGTTCACTGCCGCCGGGGATGAAAGACGTGAACCTGGCTTGATGTTGGCAGTGATGGTCACAGCCCGCTGACTCATAAAGCGATTAAACTGCCCCGGTTCCATATAAATGGAAACATCGCAGATATCACCGATACGCACCGGACTCTCATTATGCTCCAGCACGGGCACGGAAAGGGCATCCTCAGGACTGTTCAGATATTGCGGATCGATCTTCAAACGCAAATCAACATCTTCATCGGAAAGCCTGAATTCTCCCACAAAGCGGCCATCCAAGACTGAACCGGAAAGATTGGCTACCTGTTTCGGGGTCAACCCGTATTCAGCGACCCGTTCATTTATGGGACTGAACCTGAAAATACGGTTGGGCGTGCCGTCATCAGTACCAAGGTTAACCAGATGCGGTCCAAGCTTATCATTTTCCTTGATAAATTTCATGATCTCCGCGGTCAGCCCATTAACGGAGGCATGATCGGCACCAAGAACCCGGATATTGATATCCTTGCCTGCTGGAGGACCGTCTTTTTCCGGTCGGATACTGAATTTCCAACCCGGCTGGGCAAACTTTTCAAGCTCTTTACGCATGTATTCAAGATGTGCACCCGGATCATTTTCCGGTGCATCCGCAAAAGCCTGCTTCTCTTTGGCCGGAAGCTCAACCACGATATTACCGAGGTTGGAACCGTAAACCATTTCATAATCTTCGTTTTGATAGAATCCGGCAAAAGCCGTAGCAGATTTGGCCATACCCGGACCCATCTTTTCCACGAAAACGGAAATACGTTTCAATTTGTCGGAAGTAACCTCAATAGGCGTAGCCACCGGCCCGTCCAATTCAATATAATAGAGGGAGTAATCATCCGGGAAAAACTTGATTTTGATCAGGGGCAGTTTCCCTGAGATGGAAACCCCGAGAATAAATATGGCTGAAATAAAAGCCCCTAGAACCACGGTCAGCGAAATAAATCTGAACCGCACAACCACGGAAAGCAGTTTGTCGGTCCATCTGCGCAAAGGACGCATGAAGGCCGGTTCGCGGGTATATTTTTCCCTGTTCTTCATCAGCCCCTTGGCACCGGGCCAATCCAGAAAGTGCGGAGGCAGAATCAGCAGACACTCAATCAATGAAGCAATAAGCGCGAAGGTTACCGCCTTGGGTACCTGTGCAAAAAATTCCCCGGTGGACCCGGTCATTATCAGCATGGGCAGGAAAGCAGCCACAGTGGTGGCAGTAGCTGAAAGAACAGGCAGAAAAACTTCAGAAGCTCCATCCACCACCGCTTCCTCTAAAGATTTGCCTTCCTGCACGTGACGAAAAATATTTTCCACCACCACAATAGCATCATCCACTATGATCCCACTGACCAGCACAAAGGAAAAAAGCGTAATCTGGTTAAGCGAGTTCCCGGTCAGCTTCATAATGATCATGGTCACCAAAAAAGCAAAGGGCACCCCGATGGTGGTCAGCATGGCATTCCTGAACCCCATGACAAGATAGATAACCACAAAGACAAGCACAATCCCCACCAGCAGGTTCATACCCAGCGTGTTGATGGCATCTTCAATGTGCAGACGCTGGTCGCTGGTCAGGATAAGTTCCACTCCTTCCTTATCCAGAGAGTCCTTAAAAGAAGCAGTTATCTTCTCAACTTCTTCAGCAATGGTCACCGCATTACCATCCAAGGATTTCACCACCTTGAGGGTAACTGCACTACGGCCATTAATGGAAGTGATCACCTGCGGATCACGGTAGGAAACCCGCGCGTCGCTCAGCACATCACCCACTGTAACGAATGATCCATCGCCGTCCATACGCACGATTGTGTCAGCTATTTCTTCACGGGTGCGAAACCGCTCATCCACAACAATCACATACTCGCCGCCAGCAGCGGAAAAATCACCTGCCGGAATAGATATATTGGCATCAGCCAAAGCACGAGCCACATCATCAAAGGTCAACTTGAAGCGGACAAGTTTATGTGGATCGAGATTTACATGAAATTCACGGGTATACTCCCCTTCCACTTCAACTTCATTCACACCCGTAATCTTACGCAGCTGAATTTTCATTTCATCAGCCATCATGGATAAAGCACGGTTGGCGCGGTCACCCACAAGACAGACCCGGATTACCGGGAGCCATTCGCTTACATTAATTTCTGTGAAAGTAGGCGGATCCATCTCCCGAGGCAGGTCATTCTGGATTGAAAGAACCCGGAAGCGCAGTTCGTCATAACCTTTGGCGTAGTCGGTATCATCAAGGAATTTGACCATGATACTGGTCCGTTCCCTGAACGACCTTGAGCGGATATATTCAACATTTTCAAGGTCATCCAGCGCGTCTTCGATCTTTTTAGTGACCAGTGCTTCAACATCCGCCGGGGATGCACCGGGCAGAAATCCTGAAATTACCACTTTGCCCATATGAACGTTGGGGTAGCGTTCAACAGGCAGGTCAGCCATGCTGAACACTCCAACAATCATCAACAATACGAAAATGATGTTGATGAAAACCGTCTGCTTAAGTGTAAAACGCATTAACTTTTTCATGATATATGCCTTCGGCGACCCTGCCGGGGGCCTTAAACCCTTTTGCAAAAGGGTTTAAGAATCCCAAAACCTTTTATTAGTTTTGGTCTGGATAAAATTCTACAATCAGGGCTTGAGAAGGAACTCTTCACCGGACTTTACTGCCCGTGAAGAAACCCTGACTTTTCCGTCTTCAGTATCGCCGAGCACTAACACTTTTACCCGCACACCGTCGGGACGGACAATAAAAGTATCGTCATAGGCTTTAAGCAGTGCGGATTTGGGAACAACCACCGCCCCGCCTGGATCCGGCATTTTGATATCCAGTTCGGTTCGCAGACCGCCACGGAATTGAAATTTGCCCTTGCTGATTTCAAAATCCACTTCAACCTTGCGGGTTTCGGGGTCAAAATCAGGGGAAATGCGTTCAAGGTTGGCGGGAACTTCAATACCGAGATCGGGAAGTGTCAGGGTAATATTACTTGATTTACTAATTTTCTTGAGTTCGGGGATAGTTAAGGCGTATGGCACGAGCAGGGATTTAAAATTACCCAGCTCCGCTACCTTCTCACCATTGTTGACCCACTCACCCGGCTCTATATAACGCTTGATCACCCGCCAGCCAGCTGGACCGCGCAATGTGTAACGACGCAGATGTTCACGATCCACATTAAGCTTGAGCTGGGTAGAACGAAGCAATGCTTCCGCCGATTCAAAATTACGGATATGCAGATCCAATTCGGACTGGGCAGCAGTGTTCTTTTTAACCAGCTTGATATAACGTTTTGCTTCCTTGTCATAATAGGTCAGATCGGAGCGCAGCCGTTTGAGATCCGCCTGTAGTTGGGCGATTTCAAGCTTAACGAAAGTGGGATCAAGCTCGGCAAAACGTCCGCTATCACTGATTGTATCACCTACATCAGAATAGACCTTGGTGCATACGGCGGATTCTTCGCTAACAAGGGTCATGGCTACCCGCGGACGGGTAAACCCGGTCAGGGTGATTATTCGCGAAGCTTGTTCTACTTTAAAAGTCTTGGAACTTGCGCCTGATGCTCCTGACACGGCAGGACCGATCCAGCCTGCCTGAATAAGCAATACAAAAAAAACCGCTATTCTAATCAGATTTATTTTCATTAGGTACCCCCTGTCTGGACCGCTCTTTTTGCGGAAGAGTTATAAAATCAAGGACCTGATCAAAAATAGTATCCATATCAAGATCCGGCATGCTGTTCTGTAGCCGCCCGGTTGAAGCAAGACTGGCCAGCCCGTGCACAGAAGACCATAACGAAGCAACGGCAATATCAACCGAAACATCGCCCAGCACCTCTGTTTCAATACATTGGCGGACAGTCTCTTTAAAATTCATGAAATTGCGATGCGGCTTGCCAACCCATTTTTCAGGATCACAAAAAGATGGTGCTCTTCTATTGAAAAAGAGCTCATAAAACTCAGGTTCGGCGCAGGCAAAATCCAGATAAATACGTCCGCCCTCACGCAAACGCTGAAATGGATCTTCCAACTCCGGTAAATGAGCCTGCATACGCCCGAATTTTTCCATCCCCTCCTGTTTGAGGGCAAGCAGCAGTTCTTCCTTGTTCTTGAAATACCGATAAAGCGCAGCCGGGCTGTAATTAATTTTCGCCGCTATCTTGCGCATAGAAACATTCTCAAACCCATCCTTGACGAACAGCTCTCTTGCCGCATCAAGGATTCTTTCTTTCATACGGTTATGCTCTTCTTCTCTTCTGGTGATTCTTGTCATAAGCAGTATTTAGCAAACAGCGTTCACATTGTAAACAGTGTTCACGGTATTTTAACACTAATTCAACTAGGTCTTAATTAAACACAAAAAAAAGACCGACCATGCATTTTTTAGCAAATGCAATGGGCGGTCAAAAATTAACTAAGTTCATAATTGGAAAAACCACTATGAATTCTTTTTCAAAAGATCGAACTGGATATTAATAATTTTCTAGATTATTAAAACTCTACAACTATCATGAAATTTCACAAATTTAACTATTCAATGAGCATGGATTGTCGTTTGAAAAGTAATTTATTCATAAAAAAATAGCAAAAGGATCAAATCGATGACCCAAAAAGCAACTTCCCCCAAACAAATCAAAAATGCCCCTACGTTAAAGAAACTTACCTTGACCACTTACACTCTTATCGTCCTGCTCACTGGCTCTTTACTTGGAGCAGGACTTGTGTGGGCATTTGGCCCCGCTGCACGGGTAGAACTGGGAGGTCAGCAGGTCGGTGTCACCATGTTGAGCAAGAATTCTGTACGTGTTATGATCTATGGTGGTCCTCAAATTACTAAAGTGGATAGATCCGGGCCATATGCGGATATTGAATTCAAATAAAAACTTCTAGCAAAAAATTAGTCCATGCATTTGTAAGCAAATGCATGGACTAACTATGACTTTTACCACAAATTACTAAATATTGATTAATCAGCACACCCCTCTTTTATGGAAAGTATCTCATCAAGATTATCAAAAAAGATATCAATCAGAGAAGGATCAAAATGAGCTCCACGCCCTTCTTTCATAATTTCAAGTGACTTCTCTATGGAAAACGGTTCCTTGTAAGGGCGACGACTGGTCAGGGCATCAAAAACATCCGCAACAGCACAAATCCTTCCAGGCTGCGGTATATTTTCGCCGGATAAACCGGAAGGATAACCTGAACCGTCCCATTTCTCATGATGACTCAACGCAATAATCGACCCCATATCAATATAATCAGAACTGCCCATGGAAAGAATACTTCCACCAATAACTGCATGGCTTTTCATCACATCCCACTCTTCAGCCGTCAGCTTGCCGGGTTTTAATAAGATATGATCCGGAATGCCTATCTTGCCGATATCATGCATGGGGCTGCTGGTATGAATAAGCTGCACAGTTTCTTTATCAAGACCGCTCTTTTCAGCGAGTATCCGGCTATACTCCGCCATCCTGATAATATGGTTTGCTGTTTCCTCATCCTTATATTCTGCTGCGGCGCAAAGATGATGAATAGTCTCAACATGTGCTTCATCAAGTTTTGACAGGGCGTCACGTAATTCGAGAGTTCTCGTTTCCACCATTTCATGTAGGTCAAACTGAAAAGCATTTATTTCATCCTGCTGCCCTTTCAGCCGCAACATGGACTCAGTCCGGGTTTTAAGCTCAACAATATCTATAGGCTTGGTAATAAAATCGTTTGCCCCAACTTCAACAGCCTTGAGGCGGTCATCCTTCCGGGAAAGGGTGGTGACCATAATTACCGGAATATCTTGTGTTTCTGTATTTTCCCGAATCTTAGTCACAAATTCAAACCCGTTCATAACAGGCATCATCACATCACTAAGCACAAGATCAAAAGATCGATCCAGCTTTTCAAGAGCCACAACAGCATTCTCAGCTCCGACCACATCATGGCCAAGCTTGGTTAAAATGCCTTCCAGCAGCATAATGTTATGCGGCTCGTCATCAACAACTAATATTTTTCTTTTGCACTCCATGAAAACCATCCCGTTTATTCAGGCCTTTCTTCAGGAATTGTGATCATTACCACAGTTTCGTTACGTTCATCAAAAGTCATCATCTCAATTTCATATTGCATGGCATCGGCCATAAGTTTTGCTGAGTAAGTACCAAGCCCGGTACCGCTGTCTTTACCGTAGGTCACATATTTTTGGAAAAATATATCTCTAATCTGCTCAGGCACAACTCCGGTATTACGAAAAGAAATCATACTATTCCCGTTACGCATAAATTCAATAACTATTTTTTTACCGGAAGGCGAGGCTTCGATTGCGTTGGTCAGCAAACCGGAAATAAGTGAATAAATCAATCTCTCTTCACCCCAGACAACAAGAGAATTGTCATCCGCATCGCCGGAGCTCAACATTTCAACTTCAACTTTCTGGGCGGAAATCTTTGATCTGCAATTATCAATAACCTGCTTTGCCACACCAATCACATCCACCTGCAAAGGACAATATTCGTATTTCCCGGTTTCCATTTTGAACATATCCAGCGACATATCAATCATGTGCAGCATATTCTTACCGGAATCTTCAATGGTCTTAAGAAGACCATGCTGCTGCTCTGTGAGATTATCATCCATACGTAATAACCCGGGAAGACCGATAATGCCGTTAAGCGGAGTTTTCAAATCATGGCGCATAATCAAATCAACATCTGATTTAAGACGCTCAAGATCCTTTTTGTCGCTTATGTCTTCCTTTACGGCAACATAACTTACTAACTCTTCTTTTTCATTGTATACCGGAGAAATAGAAGCAGCTTCCCAGTATAAAGAACCATCCTTTTTCCTGTTAACAATATCTCCGCGCCATGTCTGACCTCTTACAATGGTATCCCACATTTCTTTGTAGAATACTTCGTCATGCTTGCCGGATTTAAGAACTCTAGGATTCTCCCCCAGAGCCTCTTGTTTTGAATACCCTGTTTCTTTGCTAAAGTATGGATTTACATAGGTAATATTACCTTCAGTATCAGTAATAACAACAGATACAGGAGCATTCTCAATAGCCCGTGTAAGAATTTTCAATCTTTCCTCGCGCTCCTTACGTTCTGTAATATCTATGGCAACGCCTTCAAATATATTTTCATCCAATTCAAAATCATAAGTCATATAACCGAACACAGACATACAACATTCTCTGCCGTCAGGAATCGTAAACTCAAGTTCATATTCTACTGTGTCAACTTCCCCGGCTATGACCTGCTTATTCTTCTCCATGGCTTCCGCCAAGGATTCAGGATTGAAATCAAAAAGCTCCGTCCATCGTTGACCGATACCTGATTCAGCAGAACCATACCCCAAATGAGCAAATCCCTCACTTAAACGTAAGAAGACACCATCAACTGTGTGCGAAAAAAATATAAACTTCCTGCTGAGCTTATTGGTGACATGATCAAAACGAGTCTTGCTTTCTCTTAGCTCTGTTTCCATCAGCTTCCGACTGGTAATATCATGAATAGTACCATAGGAACGGATCGGCTTACCTGCATCATCATAGCTGAACTTACCCCGCTCTGAAACGTGCCTTACTTCACCATCTGGCCGCACTATTCTATGATCCAAGGAATAGGACTTCCCGCTCTTCATAGCTTCAAGATATGTCTCACGTACAATTCCCCGATCTTTAGGATGAACCAGTCTTGTAAAGAAACCTATTTTTGAAGGAGTGTATTCTCCCTTAACCACACCAAAAATTTGATAAGTCTCGTTTGACCACCATATTTTGCCACTCAAAAGATCCATGGACCAATTCCCGAGATGAGCTATGGACTGTGCTTCACTGAGATTTGTTTTTACCATCTCAACTTCTGCATTTTTGGTGATTATTTTGTAGATGGAGAAAGAAATGCTCAAAGCCAGCAATAAGAATATTGCATGCAGGATAAGAGATCCAGGGGGAATTACACCCCATCCGCCAACTGGAACAGCGGCAAGCTGCCACGATCCATTTGAAAGAGTAACCTGCATGACAACAGGGCTTTTATCCGGATTAAACACTTCAGGATCTCCAAAAAAAACAGCCCCGTCCGCTCCCTTGCCATCCACACCGCGTGCAGCAATTTTCAAATTTTTAATGGTGGTTAGCCCGGCGTTAACGAAAAGTTTTTCCAAATCAATGACCGCTGAAACTATCCCCCAGAAATATTCATTGGAACGAACAAATACCGGAGCCCTTCCTACAAATCCCCTTCCGCCCTGAACCAGATCAATCGGCCCGGCCACTATCATTTTCCCGGTATTATGAACCTGTTTTACCTGCTCCCACTGATCCGGGTGCAACCTGTAATCCATCCCAAGCACGTCCTCATTACCTTCAAGGGGGTACACATAATCAACAATATAGTCAGGAGCTACTCCGATATTTGTGATAAGTTTCGACCTGAAAAGCATTCCCCGGCAGTAACTCTCCAATTCACTTGTGCGCAATTCCGGATGGTAGGAGACATAATCCGCCAACCCCTGAATCAATAAAAGATTGCTGTTCACTTCCTTTTCAAGTTGAGCTCGAATTGTTGCAGTCTGATGGTAAACTGAAAATTTCTGATCATTTTTGTAACGCTGGTAAAGCTGATACTGAATAAATATATCCAGAGCCAAAAATATGCAGATTACAATTGCGACATATTTTAAAATAACAATCTTTGTTTCACGCATAATCTAACAATCAGCCTATCCGTCATATTCAGGGGATAACGGGCAACTTCTTAAAACAATGAATCCCAGAATTCCGGCAACAACAGATGCCGCAAGAATGCTGAATTTGGCTTCAACAATAAATGGTGAAGAAGCATCCCAAGCCAGAGTGGTGATAAAAATGGACATGGTAAAACCGATACCGGCCAACAATGCCGCACCGAGAAAATGACCGGGAACAAGCGTTTTAGGCATATCGGCTATTCCACTCTTAACCGCTACCCAGCTGGCAAAGCAGATTCCGATAACCTTACCCACAATCAAACCGGAAAAAATACCCAGACTTACCGGATGAAAAACATCCAGCCCGCCGCCCTCAGCACTGAAGTTTATTCCCGCATTAGCAAGAGCAAAAATAGGCATGATCCCGAAAGCCACCCAGTAGTGCAGATTATGCTCAATTCTCTTAAGCGGAGGGCTGGCCATCAAAACATCACGATTAATATTACCGAGAGCAGAAAGCATCTGCTTGTTGGAAAGAGTTACCCTGTTTTTATCCCCGCCCATTTCGTAATCCATGAGGTGGTTGCGCATTGGAATCAAAAAATCTGTGCAGCAAAGCCGGGTGGAAGCCGGGATAGTCATGGCCGCAAGCACACCGGCTACAGTGGCATGTACTCCGCTTTTCAGGAATGCCAGCCACATCAGGCAGCCAAAAAACAAATATGGAAGCGGATGGCGTACACCAAGTTTATTGAGAATAATCATGCAGATGAAAAAGAGCATACCCAGCCCGATAATCCAGAGCGATATACCGGATGAATAAAAAATGGCGATAACAAGGATCGCCCCTATATCATCCACAATGGCTACTGCGGTAAGGAACACCTTCAAGCTGAGCGGAACCCGGTCACCAAGCATAGAAAGTACGCCCAGTGAAAAAGCGATATCCGTAGCCATGGGAATTCCCCAACCGTCCACCGAAGGGGTTCCGATATTGAAAAATGCATAAACAAGGGCCGGGACAACCATCCCCCCCACAGCCGCGAAAATAGGCAACGATGCCTGACGGAATGAATTAAGTTCGCCAACCAGAATCTCACGCTTGATCTCAAGACCTACCAAAAAAAAGAAAACAGCCATAAGGCCGTCATTAATCCACAAAATGGCAGGCTTAGAGAGGATAAAACCCCCAGCCCCAACGGTAAGCGGCATATTTTTAAAAGCTTCGTAATAATGACCCCACGGTGAATTGGCCCAGATCAGGGCAATGACGGTTGCTATGATTAATACCAGACCGCCGGAAGATTCAATCTTAACGAACTCATAAAAAGGCTGGAGCATTTTATCAATTTTCGGCTCACTATCCTTGCTCACAACTTGTGCTTGGCCCATGGGAACTCCCTGCATTTTCTGATCAGAATATTGTTAACAGATGATATCCGTTTATTTGACAACACCATAACAGGAATGGATGTTTATTGAAATTACTTAAAATAAGATTATAAAAAGAAAAAACGGGCTCCAGTTACACTGAAACCCGCTATTAGCTACGTTATTAATATTTTTACTGATTTGAATGTGCTTCCTTAATCCTTGCTGCAATGTAATCCTTCGGACCGGCATCATCAGCATCAAAGCAATTTGCGTCCTCGCCAAGCAATCCTTCAGGAACAAAATCTGCCATTTCATCAGGATCGGTAATGCAATCGCCGTAAAAGCATACGGACAGCCAGCGGTTGGCGGGATCATCGTCAATAACATCCACCATCACAAAAAGAGGCCATTTATCCTGTCCTTTTTTTACTCCGCGCATAGAGTAAGTAACACCGGGACGGGCATGGAATTCAATCTCAGTATTATCAAGGGATTCCAGAATCTGCTTAAATTCAACAAAAACATCTTTCACGCCGGCAGGATCTTCAGTCCATTCGGAAATAAATTTTTCCAGCTCCATTTTGCAAAACTCCTTGGTTGAGTATTATCGATCCCATGAACGGGTAAAACGAAACAGCCCTGAAATGACAATAATTCATGATCAGGACATAATTCCGTCACTTTTTTGCGTTATCCATACTCCGATGTATAGAGATGAGCAATGATCATTTGACATTGACATTCAATTCAATGTAAGTGAACTGTACTCTAAAAAGGTAAACATAAAATTTTGGATACAGTTTAATGAAATCAGCACAGGACATATTTACTGAATACCTGACCCGTCAGAGACTTAAAATGACCCCCCAGCGCAGAACTATTCTGCAAGTGTTCCTTGCTGAGGAAGGTCATATCTCTTCAGAAGAACTGTACAACCTTGTCCGGGCAGAAGACTCGTCAATCGGACAGGCTACTGTTTACCGTACCCTGAAACTTCTTGCTGATTCCGGCATCGCCAAATCCGTCGATTTCAACGACGGTGTTATCCGCTATGAACATAAGTACGGTCATGAGCATCATGACCATCTTGTCTGCGAACGTTGCGGTAAGACCATTGAAGCTGTGGATAACGAAATCGAACATCTACAGGAAGAACTCGCCAAGAAATATGGTTTCGAACTTACCCATCATGAGATGTATCTTTTCGGCGTCTGCAAGGAGTGCCAAGGAAAAAGCGAGAAATAACGCACAAAATTTCCTTACACATACTTAAAAACGCCGCCTGAAATCAGTCGGCGTTTTTTTTTGCATCACGGGAAAATTTAATAACGGCAATTGGCGGGATTTCATAATCCCATTTCATATTTATAACCAAGGCTGCAAGGCCCCGCTAAACAGAGGATTGTATGATCAAGCCCGACTTTGAAAAAATGAACAATCTGGTACCGGCCATTGCTCAGGACGCCGAAACCGGTGAAGTCCTGATGATGGCTTACATGAATGAAGAAGCATGGAATAAGACGCTTGAAACCGGCGATGCCCATTATTGGAGCAGAAGCCGCAACACCCTCTGGCATAAAGGCGGAACATCCGGTCATGTACAGAAAATCAAATCCATAAAGATTGATTGTGATGAGGACACCCTCGTACTGCTCGTGGACCAGATCGGCGGCGCAGCCTGCCACAAAGGATACAGAAGCTGTTTTTATCGTGAACTTAAGGAAGGCGAAGTTATCAAATGTTCGCCCATGGTTTTTGACCCCAAGGAGGTATACAAATAATGTCTAAGCAACTGAAAATCGGACTGCCTAAAGGTTCTTTGCAGGATGCAACTATCAAACTCTTCGCCAAATCCGGCTGGAAAGTTAACCTGCACCACAGAAACTATTTTCCTGATGTAAACGATGATGAACTGAACATTTCCATGTGCCGTGTTCAGGAAATTTCACGCTATATCGAAGACGGTGTTCTGGACTGCGGTCTTGCCGGAAGAGATTGGGTTCTGGAAAACAAATCCGATGTTATTGAAGTCTCCAGCCTTGTGTACTCCAAAGTCAGCAACCGTCCCGCCCGCTGGATTCTGGCTGTTGCAGGAGACTCCCCCTACAAAAAACCGGAAGACCTTGCCGGAAAGAAAATCGCAACAGAACTTCTCGGTGCCACCAAGGATTATTTCGAATCCAGAAATATCGACGTAGATGTTTTCTACTCCTGGGGTGCCACTGAAGCAAAAGTTGTTGAAGGCCTTTGCGACGCAATTGTTGAAGTAACCGAAACCGGTACCACCATCAAAGCCCACGGGTTGCGCGTAATTGATGAAGTCATGTCCACCAACACCGTGCTCATCGTTAATAAAGACGCATGGAATGATCCCTGGAAGCGTAAGAAAATTGAAAACATCAATCTACTGC
Source organism: Desulfovibrio sp. JC022 (assembly GCF_010470665.1). Classification (NCBI taxonomy): domain Bacteria; kingdom Pseudomonadati; phylum Thermodesulfobacteriota; class Desulfovibrionia; order Desulfovibrionales; family Desulfovibrionaceae; genus Desulfovibrio; species Desulfovibrio sp. JC022. The sequence goes on from NZ_VOPZ01000009.1 coordinate 75,613, forward strand.
TCCAAGGCGCACTCCGCGCTGAAAAAATGGTTGGCCTGAAAATGAACATGCCCAAGGCTTCCCTTGAAAAAGCCATGGAAGTAATGCCCAGCCTGAACTCACCAACCGTATCCGATCTTTCCGATCCGCAGTGGGTGTCGGTTGAAATCATGGTCGAAGAAGTGGTTGTGCGTGAGCTCATCCCCGAGCTTATCGACATGGGCGCGGAAGGAATTATCGAGTATCCGCTGAATAAAGTTATTTAACTTTCTAAATAGCCTAATAAAAAACTGGACCGTGGATTATCTCCACGGTCCAGTTTTTTATTAGGTTGAATAACCCCGACTAATTCTATTGCGAAACAATCCTTACACACATGGGCACCTGCTTATCTCCGAGCTGAATCACGATTTGCTGCTGCCCTGCGGGGCATGAATTACTGTTAGCATAACTGATCTTGGCACAGCGAACTTTAGGATCACCTTGAATGCTGTAAGGAAATGTACCCGGAGGGCAGGTCATATTTATACCGACCCGGGGAGGCTGATTACCCATTAACTTACTTTTAACACCCGCAACACATACAGCAAGATACTCATCCCCGAGACCTTCGGAAGCCAATGATTTTCTACATTCCTGCTCAATAAGGGTATCCATTTCACTAGCCTGTACCGGTATCACCAGCAGGACTGCGAATAAAGAAATACACGCGATCAGAGTAGACACAATTTTCATACCTTTCATTTTCACTCCAGATTTATAAAAGAATAAAGGGACAAAAAGGCTTATAACATGTTCAACATCAATGAATCAAACATCATCATAAATTTTCACATTCAGGTGCCCCTCTCAGCTTTGCTTTTTTCAAGAAGACGATTTAATAAGTCTTACACATGTTCAAAATTCTTATCTTCATAGCAATCCTGATTCTGATATTCGGGTACCGCAAAAAGCAAAAAATCAAAGGCGGTATTAATATCAATACCATCCTGATGGCCGCTTTGGTGGTTCTTTTCATTATTTCCCTGCTTACCAGATTTCAAAACTGACCTCCTGAACGCTCTGCTTTAAATAAAACCTATCGATAACTACAAATCAATCTAAACCCTTAAATAAAAACATCAACACGTATCTAAAAAATATCAGCTGATTTGAATTTTAACATTGATATTCAATCCCCACCGGGCGTATCCTAAACCAACTCAGGCATTAAGAATCCACCCACTAAATACCTGAGTCAGGTTATCTCATGACCTCTGTTGCTTAGAACGGCTGCTCTTACCATGACAGCAGCCGTTCTATTTTTTTGGCTGTTGACCCTGCTGACGATTAAGGTTATCGATAAGCAATATTTTTGTTATTCATTTAATATATTGCATAAATTTATCAAAAAATCAGCAAGCAAACATAGGTTTGCGTATCTGTAGACCTGTAAAAAAGCGCATAGGATTAAAAATGACAGCTGAAACCTTCACTCACCGTGAGCTTTCCTCCATCACCGGAGTATCGGTCACCACCATCAAAAGTTATCGCAAAAAATTTCCGGAATTCTTTTTTATTGTCGGACACGGCAAACCCCTGCGCTTCAGAAAAGGGGCTGACAAACTCTGCCTGCGCATACGCGATCTCTTTAATAAAAATCTATCGGTAAAGCAGATACACGACAAACTTTTAACAGAATTTGAATCAGTTAAAGAAAATCGTCAGCTATCGGAAAACATCAAAAATTCAGATAATCCACAGGTAAGCAGTGATGAATTCGAAAAGCTGGCTAAAACCACAGCTCAGATGATGAACGGACTTGCAGCACTGGTCACCGTACAGGCAAAAGCTGAGCAGCGTCTTGCCCGCATTGAGAAATCACTGAAAGAACTGGTTTCGACCCAGTCTCAAGCACCATCCAGCACAGAAATGTTACAGGAAATAAAGGATATCCTTGCTGCTTCCGGTGGTTTGCAGCAGCCGGAAAGGATCACCGCCAAAAAAGTTGTCACCATTAAAAAAGATGACGGACAGGCTGAATCATATTCCTTAGATGCTGATAGATCAGCCATTGAACCGGAAGCTGAATTTCTGGAGCTCCCGGTGGTCATCCACTCTGAAAACGGCGAATTTCTGGGCCTGCCCGGTAAGCCAGGACATCCTTTCACTCTGCAAGAACTCGTTTATCTGGTCAGCAGCCGCAAAGAAGAAGGTGCTTCCAAGGTCTGGCATAAACAGGGACGGGACTGGGTTTTGGCCGTCAAATCTCCGGAAGGACCGTTGTATGAGCTTTATTTCAGCATGACCAAGACTCCTAAAGGAAATATCGTATCTTTCTTCAATAAATTAGATATAAATTCAGAATCAAGCAACCATGCAGATATCCTTGTTTTCTTCAAAGAAGTGCGGGATTTGATTGATTCAATCTAATTTCTGGAAAATTGTGCGGATACCGTTTGCATAAAGAATCTATATTCAGCTATTATCGGCTTGATATTCAATAATTAAGCACAATTATTTTCAACAATATCAACAAACTACCCTTAAAAAGCAATCAAAAATGATAACACTGCTTAGCGGGGGCTGTTTTTAAAACTTCTTTTTCAAGGAGGAAACCACTGTGGCTGCGCCAATTTTTAACTGCAAAAACGCTGATGATGTTCTGAAGGCTGTACGCGATTACAATATCAGTTTCGTACAGTTCTGGTTTGTGGACATTCTTGGAACGCTGAAAAGCTTCCAGATTACCCCCAAAGAACTTGAAGCATCTTTCGAAGAAGGCATGGGATTTGACGGTTCTTCCATTCTCGGTTTCACCAGAATCGAGGAATCGGATATGATCGCCATTCCCGACCCAACCACCTTTCAGCTCTGCTCATGGCGCCCCACGGACCGCCCTGTTGCCCGCATGTTCTGTGATATCCAGAACCCGGATGGAACACCTTATGAAGGCGACAGCCGCTGGGTACTCAAAAAGACACTCGATAAGGCTGCCGAGCGCGGTTACACCTATTACGTAGGTCCTGAACTTGAATTTTTCCTCTTTAAGGATGAAAAGGGCACCAAGATTATCGACCGTGGCGGTTACTTTGATGCTCCGCCGCTGGATCTCGGTAACGATGTCCGCCGGGACATCATCTTCTCCCTTGAGCAGATGGGGTATGATGTTGAATACAGCCATCACGAAGTTGCCCCGAGCCAGCATGAAATTGACCTGCGTTATGCCGAAGGCATGCGCATGGCCGACACCGCCATGACCTACCGGGTTATTGTCAAGGAAATGGCCCGGAAACACGGTATATACGCCACCTTCATGCCCAAACCAATTTTCGGTGAAAACGGTTCCGGCATGCATGTGCACCAATCCCTGTTCAAAAACGGCCGCAACGTCTTTTTTGATGCCAATGATGAGTACCATCTCAGTCCGGAAGGTAAAAGTTACATCGCAGGTATCCTCAAGCATGCCCCGGAAATGACCTGTGTAACCAACCAGTGGGTCAACTCTTACAAACGTCTTGTTCCCGGCTACGAAGCACCTGTCTACGTCTCATGGGCCCGTAAGAACCGCTCCACACTGGTCAGGGTGCCCATGTATAAACCCGGCAAGGAAAACGCCACCAGAATGGAACTTCGCTGCCCGGACCCGGCAGCCAACCCCTATCTCTGTTTTGCGGTAATGCTGCAAGCCGGACTTAAGGGAATAGACGAGGCTTACGAGCTGCCCGCTCCCATCGAAGAGAACATCTTTGCCATGGACGGCCCTACCCTCGCAGAGCACGGCATCACCGCCCTGCCCGGCAACCTTTACGAAGCTGCCGTAGCCATGAAAAACGGTGAAGTGGTTAAGGAATGCCTTGGCGAACACATTCACAGCAATCTTTACAGAAACAAGATCAAGGAATGGGATAAATACCGCACTCAGGTAACTGAGTACGAGATATCTACTTATCTGCCTGTACTTTAATATTGCCTTCGGCGACCAGAGAGGGGAAACTTTTTGTAAAAAGTTTCCCCTCTCTGGACTCTCCCCTTCAAAAACTTTTAATTCGCTTCGCGGTTCTATCCGTACAGGTGTCATATGCCTGAAATTTCATCTCTCAACGGACAATACAAATTAGATTCCCTTGGCCTCTTGCCTGACTTTTGCTTACAGGAAATCTTCAGCCGCAAAATCAGCAATGCCGCAGCGGCAAAAATAATTATTCTGCTTTCTGAACAGACACGCCAGAAGCTCTTGGATAATTTCAATATGGTTCGCACTGTGCGGATCAAAACAATTATCGATAAATATGAAAGTGGAGAACTTAAAATCCCATTTTCACGTTTTGAAAAGACCTGTGAAGATCTCATGGACCGGGTTCAAAACCTTAAAGAAGAGGGAAAGATTCAAATTCCTGAAGTAAGTCTTGATGAATCCTTTTTTAATTCTTCCAATGAATTGACTACCTTTTCAGACACTATTCCCCGATTCAATTTCTGCCATAATGATATTCATGATTTAATATCATGGTGGAATCTGGCTGCCAGAAATATCAGGTCCCTTTTCGGTAAAAAGGCTCAGGCAGAGGATATTGTTCTTGAGAGACTGGATGATGAATTCAGTGCCAAAATTTTTGCCCACGCAATTGATGATCTCAGGACAAATGAATTTAATGATAAAGCTGAAGAACTTCGTAAATCAGCCTTTCATGAATATGAACTGCGCCTTAACCTGATTGAAGAATTCCTGCTGGAATTGATAGACAAAAAAAATGACCGAAATTTTGCAGCAAAACTGGCCAGCTTTTTCCCGGAGGATAAATTGATGCAGGATAAACTGATCAAGAACGGCCCCCTGCTGCTTATACCTGCGGTTAAAGATGAGCTTCCGGTTAAAGATATCGCCATGAGTCTTTTTAAACTTAAGCTCATTTATGATGAGTTTGAAATGCACGGAATCGAAAAACTTGTAAGCACCTCCAACAACCATTTTTTCAAAAAAGGATTATCGATAACTTCATCGAAAATGAATCCCAGTTATGAACGTAGAATAATTACGGAGCGTAAAAAATCTGCTCTTGCTGAATTTGAAATCAAGTTGCGCATGATCATTGATGCGGCAATCTGTATCAGGGAAAACATCAGCACTTTCATCATGCTGGAATTGATGAGCAGTTATACGGTTTATGATTTTGAAGAATAATTAAAAAGTCGGCTCCAAATGGAACCGACTTTTAATTATTCAAATGTTCATAACTATTCTATTTCCCCAATTTCCTTCAACAATCCCATAATATGGGTTACTTCCCCTGCGGCCATTGTTCCGCCGAGAGAAATTGCCACTGCACATGTTTCAAGAATTTCATCAACAGTTGCGCCGAGATTCAGAGCTTCTTCGGTCTGATAAAGCATACAGGCCCTACACCCGCTGACCAGTGCCCCCACCAGAGCCATCAATCTCTTTTCTTTAGCTTTGACAGACCCATCCTTATATATTTCGCCATTATACTGATCGTAGAGATCGGCAACCTCGGGCATGAGTTTATTGTAGGTTTCCCAGTTCGCGCCGATTGAGTCCTTAAATTCAATTTGTGATTCAGCCATTTTCTAACTCCTTGTTTTTGGATTTAACTTCTTTCTTTTGGAGATAATGGCTGAGACATATACATTAGACAAACTAATGTTTTTTATCTAGGACATAAGAATGCTTGATATCACAAAAACAGCACAACTAACACCGGATCTGCTCCGCTCCTTCTTAGTAGCAGCGGATACCGGCAGCTTCACCCGCACCGCATCTCTTGTCCACAGAACGCAGGCAGCGGTAAGCATGCAGATGAAAAAACTGGAAGAGGACCTGAAATGTGTACTTTTCAAACGGGATGGCAGAGGGGTCAGTCTCACCGCCGAAGGGGAAATTCTTTACCGCTATTCAACTAAGATTCTTGATCTTCATGATGAAGCACTGTCCGCTGTGTCCGGTCCAAAACTTCATGGAAGTGTACGCCTGGGAGCCCCGGATGATTACGCCATGAAACATCTTCCCGGAATTATGCAGGAATTTGCAGTAAACCACCCACAGGTTCAAGTGGATGTATTTTGTGATGACACCCCGACTCTGGCCGGAATGCTGGATAACGGTAAGCTCGATCTGGTTATTGCTACGGACCATGCACAAACGGAGTACTCCACACCACTCGAACTGAGCTGGATCTTACCGGAAAGAATGGACCCGTCAGAAATGGAAGAACTTCCGCTGGCCCTGTTCCACCCAGTTTGCTGTTATCGTGAAAATGGCTTGAAAGCCCTTGAAAAAGCCGGGCGCAAATACCGCATAGCTTACGGCAGCCCCAGCTTGGCGGGCCTGCTTGCCGCAGTTCGGGGAGGGTTGGCAATTGCCGTTGTTACCAAAGATACGACTGCAAAAGGATGCAGGCACGTCCTTCCTTCAGACGGCCTGCCACCCATAAAATCGGTTTATATTGATTTGAGATTCCAGCCCGGAAACCGTTCAGAAGTGGTTTCAGTATTCGGAGGATTTATTGCGAAGGGATTGGGGATTGTGATTTAGCAGTTATTAAGAAAGACTTAATAACTGCTTGGTTAATCAATTTAGAGCTACTTAAAAATATCAAAACTTCTTCTTCAAATAATCCAGCTTATACCTGACCGCGTAAGGATTAGGATAAGTATCCAAAATCTTTTCCAGCAATTCAGCGGCACGGCGGTATTCATGACGGTCTTCATAGATATCAGCGAGCATGAAAGCTGCCTCTGCATGGATATCTTCGGGAACATCATCCATTTTAAGCAACTTTTCCAGCTCTGATTCCGCCCTTTCCCAGGCCTGGATAAGGGTCAGGGTATGGGCCATTTCAAAGAGCGCGCGAGCCTTTGTAACTTTATTATCGGTAGTTTTGGCTATGTCATTGTAAGTATAGATAGCGAGATCGTAATTCCTGAGTTTACGGAAAGTCTCGGCCAGCATGGTCCGGGTTGAATCGAGCTGCTCCTGCGGCTGGTCTGAATATTCAAGGCTCTTTTCAAGTGCCTCTACGGCCGGTTTATACTGCCCGGTACGAATATACATTTCAGCCAGATTACGCTTCATGCTCGAAGCAAGTTCCGGTTTATGCCCGAACTCAAGATACATGGCTTCAAGTATCGCGGCCCCGCGGTCACTGTCGTGACGGACTTCAGCGGCGATTTTTACCAGATAATTCCAGGCCTCAAAACGATGCTCTCCCTGCGGATTATCCTGCAAATACCTTTCAAACCCTTTTTCGGAATCAACATAAAAGCCACTGATGAAATTTGACCGAGCCTTATCGATAACCTCTGATGTGTTATCACTCGGTTTATCACATCCCTGCGCCATAAGCAGCAGGGATGTGATTATAATGATCAAACATCTTTTCATGATGCGGATTCTTCACCTTCAGGTTCGGAAACTGTTTCTTCATTTGCATCCTGAACAAGGTCAAAACCAACAACATGGTCACCGTCATCCATGCGAACAAGACGAACACCCTGAGTAGCACGGCCTACAAGAGATACATCCTTCACGCCCATGCGGATGATCTTGTTACCGGAAGTAAGCAGGACAACTTCATCATCAGGGGAAACCATGATTGAACCAAGCACCTTGCCGGTTTTGGTGGTCACCCTCATGCTGATGATACCTTTACCGCCACGGGTCTGTAAGCGGTGCTGTTCAATATCGGTACGTTTACCGTAACCGCCTTCAGAGATGGTCAGCAGCTGTATACGATCTTCATCACCGGTTACAACTCCTGAAACCACTTCATCACCGGGACGAAGAGCGATTCCTTTAACACCGCTGGCTACACGGCCCATGGAGCGGGCATCCTGGCAGCTGAAGCGGATGGAGGTACCGTTTCTGGTAACCAGTACGGCCTCGGAATCAGCGTTTACCTCTTTCACGGTAATCAGCTCATCGCCGTCTTTCAGAGCCACCGCACGGATACCGGACTGGCGGCAGTTGCGGTACAGGGCGATGGAAGAACGTTTAACCATGCCGTTCTTGGTAACGAACAGGAAGAAGCATTCTTCTTCGAATTCACGCATAGTCATTGCAGTGGCAATGGTCTCGTCCTTCTCAAGAGGCAACAGGTTGGCAATATGCGCGCCACGGGCAATGCGGCTTGCTTCGGGAACCTGATGAACCTTGATTTTGAACATCTTACCCTTAGAAGTGAACAGCAGCAGGTACTGGTGGTTGGAGGTGGTCAGGAAGGTGTGGATAAAATCCCCGTCCTTGGTCTGAACACCGGCAATACCTTTACCGCCGCGTTTCTGCTTCTGATAATTGGAAAGCGGGGTACGCTTGATATAACCGCGTCTGGAAAGAGTGATTACCGCATCGTCATCGGGGATCAGATCTTCGATGTCGATATCATCGGGGTTGTGATCCATGAGTACGGTCTTACGCTCGGTAGCGTAATTATCTTTGATCTCAACCAGCTCATCGCGGATAACGCCTTTAAGTACTTCTTCGTTTTCAAGAATAGACTTGAAGTATTCAATTTTCTTGAGAATTTCAGCGTATTCTTCAAGAAGTTTTTCCTGCTCAAGGTTGGTAAGACGCTGTAATCTCATATCCAGAATAGCCTGAGCCTGAACCTTAGAAAGTTCAAATCTGTCCATGAGTCCGTTACGGGCTTCATCACCGTTTTTGGATGCGCGGATAATCTTGACCACTTCATCGATGTTATCCAACGCAATGCGCAGACCTTCGAGAATGTGAGCGCGTTTTTCGCATTTATCAAGGTCAAACCTTGTACGGCGAATGATAACCTCACGGCGGTGCTCAAGAAATGCAGCCAGAATCTGCTTAATATTCATCAGCTGCGGACGGTTGGCATTAACAGCCATCATGTTGATGCCGAAGCTCTGTTCCAGCTGGGTGAATTTGTACAGGGAGTTAATGATGATATCTGCGATTGCGCCCTTCTTCAGGTCAACAACAACGCGGATACCCTTACGGTCGGATTCGTCACGCAGATCGGAAACACCCTCGATTTTACCTTCACCCACCAGCTGGGCGATTTTTTCAACCATGCTGGATTTATTCAAGGCATAGGGAATTTCGGTGATGACAATGGACTGGCGGCCGTTCTTTTTCTCCTCAATATTCACAACACCGCGAATTTTGATGGAACCACGTCCGGTCAGATAAGCCTCACGCAGACCTTTTCCGCCGAAACAAAGTGCTCCGGTGGGAAAGTCAGGTCCTTTGATGTGGCCCATGAGGTCTTCGATCTCACACTCGGGGTTATCAAGCAGATGTACGGTACCGTTGATCAGTTCGCCGAGATTGTGAGGCGGAATATTGGTAGCCATACCGACCGCGATTCCGGAAGTACCGTTCAGCAGCAGGTTGGGCACCTTGGTGGGCAGGACAGAAGGTTCCTGCAAAGAGTTATCGTAGTTGTCGCGGAAATCGACAGTCTTTTTCTCAAGGTCGGCCAGAAACTCGGAACTGAGTTTGGACATCCTTGCTTCGGTGTAACGCATGGCCGCTGCGGCGTCGCCGTCAATGGAACCGAAGTTACCCTGACCGTCAACAAGCGGATCGCGCATGGAAAATTCCTGCGCCATACGGACCAAGGCATCGTAAACAGCAGAGTCACCGTGCGGGTGATATTTACCGATTACGTCACCTACAACACGGGCGGATTTCTTGTAAGCCCTGTTGTAACTGTTTCCAAGCTCGTGCATGGCGTAAAGAATACGCCTGTGTACAGGCTTCAGCCCGTCCCTTACATCAGGGATCGCACGGCCTATAATTACGCTTAAGGAGTACTCCAGGTACGATTTCTTAAGCTCTTCTTCAATCGTAATTTGAGACATTATTTCTCCGAATTAAATATCAAGCTCTTGAACTGCCAGAGCGTTCTTTTCAATAAATTCGCGGCGCGGCTCAACGTTGTCACCCATGAGATCTTCAAAGATGTCGTTGGCACCGGATGCGTCTTCAATGGTCACCTGAAGCATGGTTCTCTTATCGGGATCCATGGTGGTTTCCCAGAGCTGTTCGGGGTTCATTTCACCCAGACCTTTGTAGCGCTGGAGATTGATACCTTTGTAGGCCTCTTCCATTACGCCATCGAGCAATTTAAAAATACCCCTGACTTCGGTTTCATTTTCACCGCGCGTGATTTTGAAATCAATTCCTTCACAATCATCAACAATCTTGCGGTTACGGTCATAGGTATTTCTGAACAGCTTGGAGTTGAAAAATTCAACCGCCAATCTGTTGCGGTGCCCGTTTTCGTTTTCAAAAATAACGTAAACGCGGGCTTCGCCTTCTGTTTCAGTCTCTTCACGCTCGATGATGACCTTGTAACCGACTTCTTCCATCTTGGAGACAAAAGATTGCGGATCGCTGTCAGCAAACATTTCAGGAGTCATCTTTTCATCAAGGCTGACCAGATTGGCAAACAGGGCATCTGAAATACCCATGTTGGCTGCTTCCCCGATTTTGTCTTTGATAAAACGGATGTCATCAAGCAATTCAACGAGTGATTCCTGATGATATTCCTGACCGCATTCGGTCTTGATGGTAATATCTTTGGCTACCCGCTGGATAAGCAGGGAATACAATTCCGGATCATCCTTGATGAATTTCTCATATTTACCCTTGGCAATGCGGTACAGGGGCGGCTGGGCAATATAGAGGTGCCCGCGCTGGATAAGCTCTTCATACTGCCTGAAAAAGAAAGTCAGCAGCAAGGTTCTGATGTGAGATCCGTCAACGTCCGCATCAGTCATGATAACGACCTTGTGGTAACGCAGCTTATCAAAATCCTTCTCACCTTCTTCCTGACCGATACCGATACCCATGGCAGTGATCAAAGCGCGGATTTCCTTGTTACCGAGCATCTTGTCAAAACGGGTCTTCTCCACGTTCAGGATCTTACCGCGCAGAGGAAGGATAGCCTGATGCTTGGGGTTACGGCCCTGTTTTGCAGAACCGCCCGCAGAGTCACCCTCAACAATGAACAGTTCACTTTCGCTGGGGTCTTTGGACTGGCAGTCAGCCAGCTTACCGGGCAGCGAGTGGTCGGAAAGAGCACCCTTACGGCGTACAAGATCACGTGCCTTACGCGCTGCATCCCTTGCACGGGCCGCATCAACCACCTTTTCAATTACAGATTTGGCGTCTTTGGGGTTCTCCTGAAAATAAGAGGAAAGCTTGTCGTAAACCATACCGGACACAATACCGACCATTTCGGAGTTACCGAGTTTGGTCTTGGTCTGGCCCTCAAACTGCGGTTCAGGCAGTTTTACGCTGATGACCGCAGTGAGGCCTTCACGCACATCATCACCGGAAAGTTTGATCTTAAGCTTTTTAGGCAGATCAGAATTCTGGATGTAGGTGTTGATGGCGCGGGTCAGCGCACCCTTGAAACCTGCCAGATGTGTTCCGCCCTCAACGGTACGGATATTGTTGGCAAAGGTATGGGTGTTTTCCTTGAAGGCAGTATTGTACTGAATAGCCAGTTCAGTGATCACGTTGTCGGTTTCGGACTCGGCATAAATAATATCACTGACTGTGGTCTGCCCTTTGTTCAAATCTTCGACAAAAGAAACAATACCGCCGTCAGCTTTAAAACTGGCACTTTCATTTGTCCTTTCATCCAAAAACTCAATCTCAAGCCCTTTGTTCAGGTAAGCCAGTTCACGGAACCGTTTTCTGAGGACGTTAAAATCAAACTGGTTGGTTTCAAAAATTTCCTCATCAGGACGGAAACGAATGGTGGTACCGGTGGTAACTGCATCACCAATGCACTCCAGAGGGCCCGTAGGAACCCCTCTCTCGTAACTTTGGCGATACATCTTGCCCCCGCGTCGAACCGTGGCCTCAAGATGCTCAGAGAGGGCGTTTACGCAAGAAACACCAACTCCGTGCAGACCGCCGGAAACTTTATAGGCATCGTTATCGAACTTACCGCCCGCGTGGAGCACGGTCATAACGATTTCAAGGGCCGGCTTTTTCTTTTTGGGATGGATATCAACAGGGATACCGCGGCCGTTATCGGATACGGTTACACTGTTATCCATATGCAGGGTGACCTTGAACTTGGAGCAGAAGCCACCCATGGCTTCATCGATGGAGTTGTCGACCACCTCGTAAACAAGGTGATGCAACCCCCTGATATCGGTGGAACCGATGTACATGGCGGGTCTTTTTCTAACCGCAGCCAGACCCTCTAGGACGGTAATCGATTCCGCGCTGTAATCTTGATTAGGAGCCATTAAACGTCTTCCTCGCTGTAGTAGGTCTCTTCCTGAACCTTCATGGGCATGACGATAACGAGATACTCGTTGTCATCATTTCCGGTTACGCCGCAAGGTGCTTCGGATCCGGTCAGGGTGAAATTAATTTTATCGGACTGGAAGTGTCCAAGGATCTCAATGAGGTTCTTGGTGGGAAAAGCAATGCGTTCCATTTCACCTGCAAATTCGATTTCCATGGATTCTGTTGCGGTACCCACTTCCTGCCCCTGAGAAAAGAGCACCAGCTCACCGGGGTTGAACAGGAAAGAAGCACAACGGTTGGAATCAGTATTGAAAATGGAGATACGATCCAGAGCCATGGAAAGCTCGGATTTTTCCACTGTCATACGGGAAACATCGTCATCACCCAGCTTGGCAAGAAAGTTCTTGTAGTTGGGATACTGGTAATAACTAAGTGGAAGGCTGAAAGTTTCCTTACCGTCAGCAGTCTTAAAGAAAAGACGCTTTTCACTGAGGCTGAGTTCAATCTCATCTTCGGTGAGCCACTTCTTCAGTTCAACCAGATATTTCTTCTGAATGAGGATTCCTTCTTCAGGGAGAATAGAATGGATGTCATCATTGATGAATTTAAGGCGTGCGAACTGGTGTCCATTCAAGCCGCATACTTCCACAAACTTACCATTCTCATCAGCAGAAGGGATAATGTTCATGCAGGCAATGGCTTCCATGCTGTCCTCATCACTGATGCAGAAGGCGATTCTTTCGATCATCTCCAGCAGGAAATCACCGGACCAGAATACAGCTCCCTCTGAAGGGAAATCGGAGAATTTCTGAAACCAGGTAGGATCGTTCACCGGCAGTTTATATTTTCTGGAACCCTGCTCCACCAGAATAGAAGAACCGTCTGCATCGTTCTTGATGGTCAGTTCTCCTGAAGGAAGCTTGCGGACCAGATCATAGAAAGCACGTCCCTGCACACCGGCAAGACCCTCTTCCACAATCTCAGCCGGATATGTTCCGCAGAATTCCAGATTGGAATCAGTGGACATGATGCGCAGATTTCCACTCTCACTTTTCAGCCAGATGGTGCGCAGATACGCAGCACCTGTTTTGGCGGGAATGATGCTGGCAGACTTCTGTAACCCTTCGATCACTTCATCCCTATTCACCTTTAAATACATATATATTCTCCTTGTATTTTTAATAAGGTCGGTTCGTATGTTTCTATTGTAGTTAACTGATTTAAATTAATGGATTTTTTTTGCACAATCAATGTTGTATTTAAGTAACATATCTACATGCAATTTGAACTTTCCTAGTTTGAGACACGCAAAAGACACTTATTCTTCAAGTCTATCAACAGTCTTTTCAAAACCTTATCATCTCGTTGTAATTCTTGTATTTTTTTAACAGAATAAAGAACAGTAGAGTGGTCTTTTCCTCCAAATGTCCGGCCCAGGGCGGGATAGGATATACCTAAAAGTTCCCTGCAAAGGTACATGGCCACCTGCCGTGCGTGGGCGGTCATCTTGTGCCTTTTGCTCCCGGTAAGGTCGGAAGGTTTGAGGTTGAAATGAGAGGCCACGCATTCGATCACATATTCAGGTGTGAGGGTCTCGTCGGCCTTTTCTTCCGTGTTACTGAGGATATGTTCAAAATCCCGGTCATCCATGTTCTTGCGTACAAGCTCACGGAATGCAGAAAGTTTGATGATGATACCTTGCAGGTATCTGAAGTCCTGAAATCTTTGAGAAAGAGTAAGGATCTGGTCCTTACTCAGGGGCAGTTTTTTTAGCTTACACTGCTTTTGAACATACTTGGCCCTGATCTCAAGGTCCGGTCTTTTCAGGGTGACGATAAGCCCCCACTCCAGTCTTGATTTCAGGTTCTTGTTCAAAAAGTCGTAGGAAGCCAGCTTGTCCGTACAGCTGAAGACCATCTGTTTTCCATGTTCATAAAAGTTGTTGAAAATGGAGATGAGTTCCTGCTGCAAATGTTCATATTTTTTGATCTGCTTGAGGTCATCAAGAAAGAAGTATTCGAAATCAAAGAAAAAATTCCTTGCGCGCATGACGTCTCCGCCGAAACGAACAGAGTAGATATTCTGTACGTCATCAACGTTTCCGAGGAATACTTTTTCCCGGTCGACATTTTTGCAGACTTCGTTGGCAATGGCTTTTAATAGGTGTGATTTACCTGAACCGCTTTTGCCGCAGATGACAAATGGGTTGAAAGATACGTTGTCCACACGGGTGACTTCTCTGGCCGAGGCAAGGGGAAAGTAGTTCTTCTTGCTGATCAGGAAGTTTTCAAAAGTAAAGTTATGCCCGAATGGAAAGTCAATTTTCTTGACGCTGACAGGCTGTTCCTGAACTGAAGTCTGGCTTGAACCGTTATTGGAATAGGATACAGAGAATCCGCTACCCAGAAACTGGCCCAGCTGTTCTTCAAAACGGTCCTGTATGCTTGATTTGAACCACTGCCCGAAAAAAGCGTGTGGAAAAGTAACTACAACTTCTCCGCTCTTGTCGGAAATGTCGATATTTATGGGGTCAAACCAGCGCGTCAGCTCGGAATCTGAGCATGAATTCAAAAGGTGATTTCTCAGTGCTTCTTTCACGTGAATAATTTATTTTTTAGGGGTGTTCTAAGTTGTTGAAATTAAAATAAAAAAAATCTTAAAAAATCCGAAATTCATTAACCCCCGCGACCACAGGTTCTTATACATTATTATATAGCTTAAGCCAAGGCATATTCGCCCCTGAAACGTTTTTGTAGCGCAAAATAATATCTACCCCTTAAAAAAAATAAAATTGCAATCAGAGGCTATTTAAGCCACAATCTCTGCTCGTCTGACTTTATACTCAAATGCACAGGGCGGTTCAGCCCGGATAATCCTTTTGAACGTATTGTGGAAAACTTGAGTCAGGCTTGCCAGTAACCAAATTCCAAACGGAGTCTTTTCCATGGCCACTACCTTTGAAGTCAACAAGACAATCAGTGAAATCAATGAACGAATCAAAAAAGGTAAGGCTGTAGTCGTCAATGCTGAAGAAATGGTCGAAATCGTCCGTTCCAAAGGCAAGGTTGAAGCAGCCAAAGAGATAGATGTTGTTACCACCGGGACTTTTTCTCCCATGTGCTCTTCCGGTATGTTTTTCAATATCGGGCAGGTTCCGCCGCTGATGAAGACTTCACAGGTCTGGCTGAACAATGTTCCCGCTTACGCCGGTCTGGCGGCTGTGGATTCCTACATCGGCGTTACCGAGCCTTCTGAAGACGATCCTTTGAACAAAGTCCATCCCGGACGTTTTGCTTACGGCGGCGGGCATGTCATTGAAGATCTCATTGCCGGGAAAACAGTGCGTCTCAAAGCCAAAGCTTACGGTACAGATTGTTATCCCCGCCGGGAAATTGAAAAAGATGTTTCTCTCAAGGATCTCAAGGACGTGACCATCCTCAATCCGCGCAATTGTTACCAGAACTACAATGCCGCGGTGAACATGACCAGCAGGACTGTCTACACCTACATGGGACCTCTCAAGCCCAATCAGCGCAATGTCAACTTTGCCACTGCCGGGCAGCTTTCCCCGCTTTTTAACGATCCTTATCTGCGTACCATCGGCATGGGCACACGAATTTTTCTTGCCGGGGCCAAAGGTTACGTCATCGGGGCCGGAACACAGCATGTTAAGAGTCCGCAGCGTAATGAACGCGGTATCCCGTTGACTCCCTCTGGAACACTCATGCTTAAGAGTGATAATGTAACTGAAATGGATTCACGCTATTTTCGCGGCCTCAGTTTCCCCGGATACGGCACTACCGCATCAGTTGGTGTAGGTATTCCCATTCCCATCCTGAACGAGGAAATGGCCTGGTTTACCGGCGTATCCGACGCTGATATCCAGATGCCGGTCAAGGATTACGGTTACGATTACCCCAACGGCGTAGGTAATATCCTCGCCCACGTGACTCTTGAAGAGCTCAAGTCCGGTTCCATCAACCTGAACGGCAAGGATATTCCCACCGTTCCGTTGACCAGTCATTCAATTTCCCTTGAAATTGCAGACAAGCTCAAGGATTGGATCCAGAAAGGCGATTTCTTGCTGACCCAGCCTGTAGAAGAAATCGAGTCTGAATAAATAATTTCAATAAATAATTGTGCTTAATCAATCCGGCAGAAAAATCTTTCTGCCGGATTTTTTTGAAAAGGAACATATGAACACCAAAAGTTTTAAAGCTGATATTTTATTGCTTATCACTGCAATTATCTGGGGTGCTGCTTTTGTGGCCCAGCGGGTGGGTATGGATTACATGGGACCGCTTACTTTTAATGCGGTCCGTTTTGCACTTGGTGCTGCGGCGTTGATTCCGCTGATTCAACGCATAGACCGCGAAAAGAAGAAAGACGGTACTTATCAGGAAGTGGATAAGAGAAGTTTTTTTAAGGGCAGTCTGATTGCGGGTGGGGCATTATTTTTAGGTGCAACTTTTCAGCAGTGGGGGCTTGTTTATACTACGGCCGGTAATGCAGGATTCATCACCGGATTGTATGTTGTTTTTGTTCCCATTATGGGATTATTTTTCAAGCAGAAAACTGGGTTGCCCACTTGGATAGGGGCGGTGCTGGCGGTAATCGGTATGTATTTGCTTTCTGTTAACGAAAGCTTTCATATTGAAATGGGAGATCTACTTGTCTTAGTTTGTGCGGTCTTTTTTGCCGGGCATGTTGTTGTGATTTCCCTGTTGGCAACCAAGGTGGATCCGGTAAAGTTTGCGGTCGGGCAGTTCGTAGCCTGTTCTGTTTTTAGTTTTATCGGTGCGTTCGCGTTTGAAACCATGACATTTGCAGGTATTTGGGCAGGAATTGTACCAATCCTTTACGGCGGCCTTATGTCTGTCGGGGTAGCCTATACTTTGCAGGTTGTGGGCCAGCAGGAAGCAAAGCCTGCGCACGCGGCAATTATTCTCAGTCTGGAATCAGTTTTCGCGGCTCTAGCCGGGTGGCTGATGCTTGGTGAGCTTTTGACAACGCAGGGCTTGATCGGTTGCGGGTTGATGCTTTGCGGGATGTTGCTATCGCAGATTAAGTCGTAGTAAAAAGGGGTGATGTTCATGAACATCACCCCTTTTTTTAATCCCATTTTTTCTTCATTAAAAACTTATACGACCGTACCCCGTGAACCATGTCGGCCAATATTCTGGGCATGGATTTGAACATCATCTTAAATGACATATGTTTTAAGAGCGGCTGGGAATAGAACAGAGTCCAGCGCAAACGGTTGGAGTAGCGCAGCTCTGGGAATACGTACTTTTCCAGACGTTCAAGGTAGAATTTTTCAGGGGCTTTGTTTTCAGTAATTCCGCGAGCTATGGATTCAGCGGCGTAGCGTCCGGTCTGGATGGCGTAGAAGATGCCTTCGCCGAAGAGCGGTTCGACTAGGCCGGCAGCATCTCCGGCAAGGATGGTCCGTCCGAAGCAGGGATTCTCCATGAAATTTCCGTATGGCAGAGGATAACCCTGCATATGTAGGGATTCCGGGTCGGTAATGCCTTGAGTGCGCAGGAAATCCATATATGTTTTTTTGAAATCAGTGGTGCAGCGTTTGAGCGCGCCGATTCCGGTGACAACTTTTCCTTTGGCGGGAAAAACCCAGATATACCCGGCGCGGAGATGTCCGATGTAAAGTTCCGGCTTGGTGACCTTGCGCGGGAAATCCTTTTCATCAAAAATGATCTCAATGGTCGAGGCCATATCATCACGCCATTTTTTCTTATCATATGGCACGGAGCGGCGGATGGTGGAATGTACCCCGTCTGCACCGATGAGGTATTTTCCCTTGAAAATTCGGTTTGATGCGGTTTTTACTTCCGCGTCCTGATAGTTGCACGATTTTATTTCTTCGCCGGTGAAAATGTGCGCTCCGGCATTTGCGGCTTTTTGCAGAAGGAAGTAATCAAAATCCACCCGGTCCACAAAGCGGAAGGGGATGGATGACTGCGCATCGCGGATATTATGGTCCCGGTAATTGATGGAATATTCGGGCGATTCAAAGTTGATGATTCCTTTTTTTGTAAGGCAATCAACGTCGCAGTTAAATATTTTGTTTAATACTTCAGTAGCCTTATAGGTTAAAAGTCCACCACAAAGTTTTTTTCTGGGGAACTCGGCCTTATCGATCAAAGCTACTTTGAAACCTTTGCCAGCAAGGATACAGGCGGCAGTAGAGCCGGTAGGGCCTCCTCCTGCAATAATTACATCAAATTTACCGGACACATTGACTCCTGAAAAACTGTTCACAACCGGAATATCTGCTTGATTAAGTTATGATTTCATATCGGTTCAAGACCACTTGGGCAAGCAAGACCGTACAAAACTTATCGGAATATGAAAAAAATAGAAGCAATAATTTTTGATTTTGACGGCACATTGGCCGAGTTGAACATTGATTTCGATGAGATGAAGAAAAGATTAAAGGCCTTGGGGAGTGCTTTTCTTCATCCTTTGCCGGAAAATGATGTTCCGGCCCTTGAGTGGGTGGATTTCATAGCCGACTGTCTTTCCGAAGATGACCCGGATCTGGGAAAAGAATTCCATACCCGCTGCCGCTTTTTGATTATCACCATGGAAGTGGAAGCGGCCCGTAACGGAAAGCTTTTTCCGTTCACCTGCGATATCCTTAACGGTTTGCGCGATTCCGGAATCAAAACCGGGATCATCACTCGCAATACCGCTTCAGCCGTGCGGGAACTTGTCCCGGAAATCAACGACATTTCCGGTTGTTTTCTTTCCCGTGAAGATGTTCAAAACGTCAAACCGCACCCGGAGCACTTATTCAAGGCTCTGGAAAAAATCGGGGTGGATGCATCAAACGCACTTATGGTCGGTGATCATCCCATGGATATTGAAACAGGGAAGCGGGCTGGAGCTATGACCGCCGGAGTAGCAACAGGGCGTATGTCCGTAGAAGAACTTCAGAAAGCAGACCCGGATTTCGTAGCTGCAAATTGTGCAGAACTTATGCAACTACTTGAAAAAGAAGGTTTAGTTATAAACAGTTAGTAGTTGGAAATTGTTCAAAACAAAAGGGCGCAGTATCGATGAAGATACTGCGCCCTATGTTTTGAACATATTTATTATGCTAAATAGTAACCAGCTTGTAGTTCCGTGACCCCAGTCCGATCTCTTCGGCATACTTGAGGCCGAAAGAGTCCGGTGTATCCGGGGTGAGGGCTTTGAACTTGTCATCACCCTGACTGAGCCCATCGGGAAGCCTGCTGGGATAAAGCGGCGGTGCCGAGTTGATCATATCCAGAGAGGCCTGATCAATAGCAACAGGGTCGGATGAGATCATAACCCCGAGATCGGGACAGATGGGCGCATCGCTGTAGCCGTGGCAATCACAGTCCGGGGTGATGTTCATAAGAAAGTTGATGTGCATGGCCGGACGTTTGAGCTGGTCCAGAATAGCTTTATTGTACTCGATGAGCCTTTTGGTGAAAATTTCCACATCGCTTTTCCAGTCGATGGAAATGGCACCATATCGACAGGAAAGGAAGCAGCGTCCGCATCCGGTGCATTTACCACCCATTATGATCTTACCGTCATCGTCAAGATCGAGTGCCTTGGCTGCACATTCAGTGATACAGACCCCGCATCCGGTGCACTTTTCAGGATGCAGATGAGGTGCGGTTGAGACATGAACATGCATTTTCCCTTTCTTGGAAGCACAGCCCATGCCGATGTTTTTGATGGCCCCGCCGTATCCGGCCAGCCCGTGTCCTTTGACATGGTTTAGGGTAACCATCATGTCCGTTTCCATGAACATGCCAGCTACGTAGGCTTCAGAAATATGTTTTCCTGCATAAGGGATGGTTGTTTCGTATTCCCCGCGCAGTCCGTCAGCAAACATAACCGGAGCACCGACAATATTGGGATCGTAACCGTGACGGGCAGCAAGTAAGCCATGGGAAACCGATTCTCCGCGGTCACCTACATAAAGGGTGCTGGTATCGGTAAAGAAAGGTTTTGCACCTGCTTTTTTCAGGAAATCCACGATGGGACGCAGGTTTAGGGCGTTCAGGTATCCGGTATTACCGCTTTCCCCGAAATGGACTTTCAGGGCCACCAGATTGCCCGGATCAATGATGGCGTTCAAGCCGGACTGCTTGAGCAGTTTTTTCATTCTTAAGGCGTGTGGAGATTTACGTGTGGTGCGTAAATTCCAAAAATATACTTTAGACATATCACTTCCCCTTATGTTGCCGAAAATGTGTAAGAGCTTTCCCTGACTGCTTTTAGCGGCATTAAAGTATAGCCTACTTTAAAGATTGTCTATTTTAAAGAGTAGTCTTGCAGTTAAAAATTATGCAAAAATGAGCGGGTAGCTTTCAGCTTCCAGTTGATTTATAAAGCTAGGAGCAAATGATGTTGGTTAGAAGAGAAATAGAATATTCAGGAGCTTGAAAATGCATTTACTGAAAAGGGTTTTGGTAACTGGCGGAGCCGGATTTCTGGGGGCGCACCTTTGTGAACGGCTGCTTGATGAGGGCTGTGATGTTATCTGTGTTGATAACTTTTTTACCGGGACAAAATCAAACGTTACCCATTTGCTTGGCAATCCTAATTTTGAAATAATTCGCCATGATGTAACTTTTCCGCTCTATCTGGAAATTGATGAAATTTATAATCTGGCCTGCCCTGCTTCACCTATTCACTACCAGCATGATCCGGTGCAGACCACCAAGACTTCCGTACACGGTGCAATCAACATGCTCGGCCTAGCCAAGCGTACCAGAGCGAAAATTTTTCAGGCATCAACATCCGAAGTCTACGGTGACCCGCAAGTGCATCCTCAGCCGGAAAGTTACGTTGGCAGCGTAAATCCCATCGGCCCTCGCTCCTGTTACGATGAGGGTAAACGTTGCGCTGAAACCCTGTTTTTCGATTACTACCGTCAGCATCGGGTGAATATTAAAGTTGCCCGCATCTTCAATACCTATGGTCCAAAAATGCATCCCAATGATGGTCGTGTGGTTTCAAACTTTATCACTCAAGCCCTGCTCGGCAAATCGATCACCATTTACGGAGACGGCTCCCAGACCCGTTCATTTTGCTATGTCGATGACATGATAGAAGGGTTTCTCTCCCTGATGGATACACCGGACGAAGTGACAGGTCCCATGAACCTCGGTAACCCGACAGAATTTTCAATCCGCGAGCTGGCTGAGAAAGTAATTGAACTCACCGGATCAAAATCAGAACTTATCTACAAGCCGCTGCCCGGAGATGATCCCAAGCAGCGCAAGCCCGATATTACCAAAGCGAAAGAATTAGGTTGGGCACCGACCATTCAGCTGGAAAAAGGTCTGGTCAGTACAATTGAATATTTTAAGACTCTGGATTTAGAAGCAATATTTCAGAAGTAGATGCTGGAAGACCGGAGGCATAAAAACAAGACGGGCGGCCTGTTTGTGGTTAACAGGTCGCCCGTCTTGGCAATCTTAAGAATCTCATCAATCCGGGTTCATCCACAACCCGGATATTCGGGAGGTTTTACCCCTTTCAGGAAAAGGGTTTAAAACCGACAGCGGAAACATCCAGAACCGCTGCCGGCCTTTAATACTGTAATTAGGTCAGCATCCTAGGATAAACCCTTAGATACCGCACTTAGCCATGTAGTCGATCAGGTCGGCCAGACGGCAGGAGTAACCCCATTCGTTGTCGTACCATGCGTAAACCTTGGCAAGGTTACCGCCCTGTACAACGGTGAAATCCGCTTCGACGATACCGGAACGGGGATCGGCGAGGAAATCGGAGGAAACAAGAGGAGCTTCAGAGTAGCCCATGATTCCGTTGAGTTCACCTTCAGCAGCCGCTTTCAGGGTAGCCTTGAGTTCTTCGGTGGTTGTGTCTTTCTTAAGCACAGCAACGAAGTCAACAAGGGAAACGGTAGGTGTTGGTACACGCACGGAGTAACCTTCGAAACGGCCTGCCATTTCGGGGATTACCAGAGCAACAGCTTTGGCCGCACCGGTGGAGGTGGGGATCATGTTGCAAGCAGCAGCACGGGCGCGACGCAGGTCCTTATGGGGCTGGTCGAGAATGCGCTGATCGTTGGTGTACGCGTGAACAGTGGTCATCACACCTTTATCAATACCGAACTTCTCGTGCATGGTCTTAACGATAGGCGCGAGGCAGTTAGTGGTACAAGACGCGTTGGAAATAATGGTGTGCTTTGCAGGATCGTAGTCCTTGTGGTTAACACCCATTACAACAGTGATGTCTTCTTCCTTTGCAGGAGCGGAGATAACAACTTTTTTTGCGCCGCCTTCAAGGTGCTGGGCAGCGGTAGGACCGGTTCTGAAAATACCGGTACACTCGATAACGATATCTACACCGCACTCACCCCAGGGGATGCGGCGGGGATCACGTTCTGCGAAGTTTTTGATGGTGTAGTCGGAACCGATGTACATGGTGGTTCCTTCTACTTTTACTTCTGCGGGAAATTTACCGTAGTTGGTGTCGCGTGCAAAAAGAGCGGAGTTTGTTTCAATATCGAAAAGGTCGTTGATAGCAACAACTTCAACAGTGTCGCGATGTCTTTCCCAGATGGTCTTAAGAACCTGACGGCCGATACGGCCGAAACCGTTAATACCTACTTTTACTTTACTCATTATAAATTCCTTATATTCACACGTCTTACAGATCGTCGACGCGGTAGATGTAATCGTTTGCCAGTTCGCTTGCACGCTTCAGTGCGCTGTACATGCGGGCATTTTCAAGAGCGAGACCGGAGAGGTCGGCAACGCATTTGAGAAAGTCCAGTTCTTCTTCGGAAAATTCGCGGAGCTCAGCGGAGTATACGCGCAGAACACCGATTACTTTTTCGCCGCGTGCAGTCAGAGGAACAACTACCAGAGAGCAAAGACCTTCTTCAGCAGCCTGCTCGGGATACTGGAAACGGTCATCCTTTCTTACATCGGGAATGGATACGATCTTACCTTCAAGAACTTCCTGATCCAGACGGCTCTTGGAAACCTCAACAGGACCTTTCTTTTCGTAACGTTCGCTCAGACCGTAGGATGCGTCCGCTTTAAGGGTTTCACCCTTGCGGTCGAGAAGTCTGATAAAACAACCTTTCAGTTCCATTTCAGTTGCCACTTTCTCGGCAATGCTGTGCAGAACTTTTTCAGGTTCCAGGCTGGAGTTAACAGCTCTGGTGATTTCAAAAATTGCTTTGTAGAGTCTGGTTACACCCATTTCTCATACCTGCCTTGTTTATGTTTAACCGAAAGGACCGCTAAAAGGGCGGACCTGCGTATCAAGTTCTGGGTTAAATGCTTTCTAACAGATTTGAAAACATTTTGCATGTAAAAAATGACCACTTTCTTACATTTTTATGTTTTTTGCACCTAAACGATTTTCGTTTATGAAAATTTTGTTCGCTTTTGTTGTGAATCACAACCCCGCAGTTATTTATAAATTAAATAAAATTAAAGACCTTGAAAGCATTGCAGATTCGCAATTTCACATCAAGTACGATTAGAAAATTTATTCAATAAAAAAACTGATCCGGGCAAGGGAGAACTGAATTGAGATAGGTTCGGTTTAGAAATACCAACAAGAACCCGGAAATGAGACAGGTTCAATAATAACAGAATCCACCCTGACAGCAACCAATAAAGGTACAAACAGGGCTCGGAAATGAAGTTCGATGAAAAGCGGCAGTTAAGAGGTAGCCTTGCGCAAACCGCTGAGAAAACGTGAACGAAGCGTATCGCTCATCAATCTTTTTTTTACCGGGGAAAGTTTAAGGAATCCGCCCAGCAGGGAACGCATGAAGTCCTCGCTACGGCTGTTTGGGTTATCAAAAATAAGGTTCTGCAAAGTGCCGCGCTCAAGAGTTTGCAGGATAACCCGCTCAAAGCTGTCTTCAGGGTGGATGACCCGCTGTTCGCGTTTATCCATTTGCAAGGCATCGGTGGGACATTTAAGGGCGCAGACTCCGCAGCCAAGACAGATCTCTTTGTTTATTTCAGCATATCGGCGTGGTTTATCTGATCCGGGGACAGTTTCTTTATGAATGCTGATCGCATCAACAGGACAGGCCCGTGCGCACTTGCCGCAGCCGTTACAGTCGGCAAGATCAACCTCAGCAATAAAAGTAGAGGAGACAACGATTCCCGGATAGCCGGAATATTTAATCCCGTTCATTAAATTACAACAACATCCGCAGCAATGGCAGAAGAACCCGGCATTCTCGCGCACGTTATCTGTAGTCAGAGTAAAGCCGAGTTCCCTTGAGCGGGCCATGATATCGTCCATTTCCGAACGGCAAATCTCGCGCGCAAAATTGTTGCGAATCAGGAAATCGGCGGCTTCGCCCATAGAGGTACAGGTTTCAAGATCGATTCCGCACTTCTGCTCCCCGAGGTGCATTTTCTCGTGGCGGCAGGAACAAAGGCTGACCGCAAACCTGTCTTGCTGCCCTACCAGCGCGGAAGCTTTTTCGTAATCAAGTACTTCCACGTGATCCACATTGCGGATAGTGCCTTCATGGGGCAATGCACGCATGATGGAGACCTGTTCATTGTTGCCGAAATTGGCCTCAAAAAACGACTTGTCCCCGAACATGTAATTATTGAACAGTTCGGCCCATTTGGCGGAATCAAGCTCGCCCTTGGTGCGCATCATGGTGAATTCGAAAAAGCCGATCACAAAAGGGCTTATCATATAAAGATAGCGGTCCTGCTCCCACAGGTCACAGACCAGACCTTTATTGCACATGGATTCGAGCATGGGACGCAGCGCATTCCCGCTCATTCCGGTCAACTTTGAAATTCGTTCAATTGAAGATGGGCGGTAAGGCATACGTACAATAAGTTCCGCTTCCGCAGGAGAATAAAGGGCCTTAAGCATTTCACGCATGGAATCGGACCACGGCATACGCACGGTAGTTCCGTCCACTTTATCACCCAGTTGGCGGTAGATATCTTTTCCGATGATGTGTCCCATGAATCACTCAACTACATTCACTGATCAGTATTAGCAATTAGTTTGAGACGATTCATCAATCTCATAACCAAGTTCTTTAATTGATCTAATAACTTCTTCATGGGGAATCCCTTCCCCTCTATTTAACTCATCCAACCCTTTTTGCACCTCAGACCTAAACCAGACATCATACTCAAGTCTCTCAATGGAATTCTCGTCGAAATCGGTGTTTACGATTTTCTGCATACATTCCTCCGTAATGTACTAATTACATATAAAGAAAACATACAAAAAGTGCTAATTGAAAAATATTTCCCGCAAAATCCCAAGCCCCTTACGCAACTGGGCAATATCCTTGGGACCACTCAGGGAAAGCCTGATATTGGCTGGAACAGGGCCACCACCCACGGCGAATTTCTCAGCTCCGAAAATATTTAGCCCCGCTTCACGGGCGCGCTGCTCAACCATGTACCCTTTCCACGGCTTGGGCAGGGAAAGCCAAAGAAAAAATCCGGATGGATTCGCCCCAAGCCCCATGCCGTCCAGCAGATCCTTAACCGCATCAAACCGACGCCTCGCGGCCTGTCGTTTGAGCTTGACGGTGATGTCAGCGGTGCCGTCCTGAATCCATTGCGAAATAAGTTCAACATTGAGCGGAGGAGTCATCCACACGGAATTGAGTATGGCGTGGGCCAATGCTTTGAACCGCTCCCCCTGCGCAACCATAAAGGCCACCCTCAGCCCCACGGCTATGGATTTGGAAAGTCCGGCAATAAACACGCTTCGCTCCGGGGCAAAGGATGTAACCGGAGGCAGGTCACTTTCCACGGTCAGTGCGTAGGCGTCATCTTCAATGATGGTCAGATCATGATTGCAGCAGATCATGGCAATCTGCTCCCGCCTCTCCACAGACATGCAACCGGAAGTCGGATTCTGCACTCCGGGCATGAGCGAAACGCCGTTGATTTTTTCCCGGCGGCAGATTCTGTCCAATTGTTCAGGAATCATGCCCTGATCATCCATGGGAACAGGAACCAGGCGGATACCGAGCATATTGGCAAGAGTCTTCATACCCGGATAGATAAGTGCGTCAGTGGCAATACGGTCCCCGGCCCGGAACAGACTGCTCAGGCAGCAGGTCAATGCATGCTGCGCACCGGAGCAGACCAGCACATCCCCCGCCGAAGCATCCAACCTATACCGCTTGGCCCACTGCGCCCCAACTTCACGATGCTCCGGCAAGCCCTGCGGATCGGTGTAACGTAGAAAGGCATTCAGATTGCGGCGGCGGGTCAACCGCTTCATACCGTCCTGAATGTCCGGGTCCAGATCATAGAAAGTATTAACCATGCCCAGTTCGATCATGCCCGGTGCATGCGGCTCAAAAGTCACCATTGATGATGACGTGATCGCATCGGAAGCGATGAAAGTCCCGCGACCTACGGTGCCGCTGATAAAGCCCCTTTTTTCAGCCTCGGCGTAACCACGGGTAACTGTGCTCACGTTCATCTTCAGATCATCAGCAAGATCACGGTGGGTGGGCAACTTATCTCCGGGACAGAGTTTCCCGGCATAAACGTCACGCTCAATGGCATCTGCCAGTTGCTTGAACTTGGGCCGCGCACTTCCTTCCAGTTCAGGTATCCATTTTGTCATGCAGACAATGTTTCATTTGACTACATACAATGTCAAGCATATGAATACAATTACGCAATCAAAAACATACAATTCTACCTCAATTTCGAACACGAAGCGGCGAAGCCTATTAAAAGGTTTTGGGATTCTTAAACCCTTTTGCAAAAGGGTTTAAGCTCCCGGAGGGCCGCCGGAGGCATCTTCATGCAAGAAAATTTCTGGGCTTTCCTTATCTTTGTTATTGTCATGACCGGGACTCCCGGTCCGGGCAACATCGCCTCCATGGCTCTTGGTCAGGCTGTGGGCTTCAAACGCTCCATCCCTTTCCTTTCCGGTATAGTCATCGGCGGCATGGTCATGGATATTCTGACTGCCATGGGCCTTGCAGAACTGTTCATGCGCTATCCGCAGGTCTCATCGGTACTTAAGGTCGGCGGCATGATCTACATCCTCTACCTTGCATGGAAGGTCTTGAATATGCAGGCCAATTCGTCCGGGCAGCCCAAGGCATTCAAATTCGTGGAAGGTCTGGCCCTGCATCCGCTGAACCCGAAACATTATGCCATGACCGTCTCTGCCTTCGCCCAATTCGCCGACCCGAACGCAAACAGCTTCATGGAAATTCTGATCTTTGTGGGCACCTTCACCTGCGGAGCGGCCCTCTTCCATTCCCTGTGGTGCTTTGCAGGCGAATCGTTTATGAAAATGCTGCGTTCACCAATGATCCGCCATACAGTTAATATATCTATGGTCGTACTTATGGTCGGAGCTACGGCCTATGCACTTTATAAATAAATTTACCTCCGGCAGGTCTGCGACGCTTTGACTTGATGCGCTATCGCGCTTTTTGATAATCGCATTTCGCCTCCGGCGGCCAAAGGGGATAATCCCCTTTGGAATCCCTAATAGTTTAAATTAGTTATTTTTCGAGAGGACTAATTCTTATGAGTATAAAAATCGGATGGATCGGAACAGGCGTCATGGGATCTTCCATGTGCATGCACCTCATCAAAGCAGGCAATGAAGCTTACGTATACAACCGCACCAAATCCAAAGCTGACCAACTGGTAGCCGAAGGCGCAACTTGGTGCGATTCTCCGGCAGAAGTTGCCAAGCAGGCAGACATCATCTTCACCATTGTCGGTTATCCCATTGACGTGGAACAGACTATCCTCGGTGAAAATGGCGTACTGGCAAATACCGATTCTGGAAAGATCATCGTAGACATGACCACTTCCGAACCCGCCCTTGCACAGCGCATTGCTGAAGAATCCGCAGCCAAAGGCGTAGGCACACTTGATGCCCCGGTTTCCGGCGGCGACCTCGGTGCACGTAATGCGACTCTAGCAATCATGGTCGGCGGTGATCAGAAAACTTTTGATGAAGTAATCCCGCTCTTTGAAATCATGGGCAGCAACATCAAACTCATGGGTAAAGCGGGCGCAGGCCAGCACACAAAGATGTGCAACCAGATCCTCATCGCCGGAACCATGATCGGAACCGTTGAATCCCTGCTCTATGCTCACAAAGCGGGCATGGATCTCAACGAAGTGATCGATGTGATCGGTTCCGGTGCTGCCGGATCATGGTCCATCAATAATCTCGGCCGCCGCATTGCGGATGATGATTTCAACCCCGGTTTTTTCATCAAACACTTTGTAAAAGATATGGGTATCGCTCTTGATGAGGCCAAGCGCATGAATCTCTCCCTGCCCGGACTGGCACTGGTCAACCAGTTCTACATCTCAGCCATGGCACTTGGTTATGATGAACTTGGCACTCAGGCTTTGTATAAGGTGCTGGAAAAGATGAATGGGAAGTAATTAAAAACAAAAAATCAATAAAAAGGGCTTCTGAGCAAATACGCTCAGAAGCCCTTTCTGCTTTTGTAGACTTACGGTAAATTACTATTTATATTTCGGACAACATATTCACGCTCAACAATTCGAGAAAACAATGGCTGAAAAAAAATCACTCACCCAATCCAGCATAGACAGACAAAATATCCTTAATAATCCATTCGCCATTGAAAAACTGCAAGAAAACATAGGGCTCGTCGGCTTTCAATGGAAAGGCAATCCTGTTTTTCTTAAACAGCAGGTTGCTAACTTTCTTGAAGTGGATGTCCGCACTATCGAAAGGTATCTTTCTACCCACGGTGAAGAACTTGAAAAAAATGGCTACGCCCTTCTAAAAGGAAAAAATCTTAAAGATTTTAAAGCCTTATCGAAGCTGACCGACATGAATGTCGGTCAGTTCACTCAATCCCTTGGAATATTTAACTTTAAGTCAGTTCTCAACTTAGCAATGCTCCTAACCGAGAGCGAAAAAGCAAAAGAAATCAGAAGTAGAATATTAAGCATCGTCATTGACACAATAGCCCACAAATCAGGTGGACGAACCAAATATATCAACCAAAGAGATGAAGACTACCTCCCCGCAGCATTCCAAGAAGAAAACTATCGTAAAGAATTCACTGCTGCAGTAAATAGATATATCGATGCTCCCAATTGGAAATATGGGAAATATACAAACCTTGTGTACGAAAGTATTTTCAAAGAAAATGCTACGGAATATAAAAAAATACTGAATCTAGCTGCCAAAGAAAGAGTACGATCCACCATGTATGCCGAAGTGCTTGACCTAGTAGCAAGCTTTGAAGCAGGCCTTGCCGAGGAACTGGAAAATAAGGCCAAAATTTTAGGACGCCAATTATCAATTCAGGAAGCCAACATAATATTTAGTGACTTTGCAAAACAACGTGCTTTTAAACCACTGATTACTAAAGCGCGATCTAAAATGGCCAGCCGGGACCTCTGTTTTAGAGACGCATTACACTCTAAACTTGAAGCTTACATTCAGAGCGTTCCCGAAAGTGACTTTGAACGTTTCCTTGGAGAAAAAAGTAAAGACCTTAAAGAGCGCATTGACGAAAACATAGCTGTATTCAAAAGACTCAAGGACAAATAGAC
The DNA here is from genome assembly GCF_010470665.1 of Desulfovibrio sp. JC022. Taxonomy (NCBI): domain Bacteria; kingdom Pseudomonadati; phylum Thermodesulfobacteriota; class Desulfovibrionia; order Desulfovibrionales; family Desulfovibrionaceae; genus Desulfovibrio; species Desulfovibrio sp. JC022. The sequence goes on from NZ_VOPZ01000009.1 coordinate 105,421, forward strand.
ATGAAAGTTCTATACCTTGACTTGGACCATGCTGTTGAGATCCATGATTACATAATTTCTGAATCAGGTGGGACCCATGGCATACTAAATTCCGGAAGCCTGGAAAGTGTGCTTGAACATATTAAAAATGATTTATACTACCCTGAATTTTTGGATAAAATTTCCCACCTCAGTTTTGCTATCAACAAGAATCACGCTTTCAATGACGGCAACAAAAGAACATCCATAGCTTTAGCCGCTTTCTTTCTATCTTTAAATGGCTATGATCATTGTATATCTTCTTTCATCAGGGAAATGGAAAACTATGCCGTCTGGATTCCTGAAAACAAAATCAGCAAAGAATTACTTCATGATGTAATCGAAGATATTATCATGGGTGAATTCAGTGAAGAAACTCAAATCGCAGTTATGAACGCCTTATCGAAAGAAAGTTGATCCAACCATGCAATTTAATCTACAAATAATTGTTGACTTCGTTTAACGATCTACGTAGAAGATTTTCTCCGGCGCCGAGGTAGCTCAGTCGGTAGAGCAGGGGACTGAAAATCCCCGTGTCGGCAGTTCAATTCTGTCCCTCGGCACCACTTGATTAGAATAGCCGTTACAACTTAGTTGTAACGGCTTTTTCTTTTTCAGATCGTTTATAAAGCACCATCTACTTCGTTGCTGCAACAAATACTGAAACTCACGTATGCTTTATACGCATCGTTCCAGTATTTGTTTTGCGCCTTGTATCTGGCACTTTCTAAACAATCTGATTATATTGGGTAATTCAAATTCTCCGAACCAATCCCATCCAGCACTTCAGCATAATACTTTGCGGCTTCCTGCTTGGCCTGCGCCAAATCCATAAGCGTGTAATTGCCACACTCAACAGCAGACGCTCCGGGAACCTCTCCTTCAAAATCAGCAGCGAATTTAAACAATTCCTGCATCAGCCCCAGCACATCTTTTGAATCATACCTGCCGTTCAGCAACAGATAGAATCCGGTCAGACAACCCATGGGACCGAAGTACACAACCTTCTCACCATACTCCGCGTGATTGCGCAAAAAAGTTGCCCCGATATGCTCCAGCGTATGAGCCGCGGCAGGATCAAGGGCGGGTTCGTTATTGGGTTCTTTTACTCGCAAATCAAAAGTTGTAATATTTTCAGCACCGATTTCATCACGACGGGAAACATAAATTCCGCGCTTAAGCAGGGTATGATCAATTTTAAAACTTTCTATTTTATTCATTACAATCTCTCAAACAAAGCAGCGAAGCTTACTAAAAGTTTTTGGGATTCTTAAACCCTTTTTTCAAAAAGGGTTTAAGCCGCCGGAGGCGAAATATATTCATCAAAAAGCGCGACAGCGCATCAAATATTATCAAGCATAGATAATACCATGCGCACGGAATTGGCAGCAGCAGCCTCCATGCTGGATTCGTAAACCGCACTACTTCCGTCCTCGTGGACCTTGTCTGAAATGGACCTGATCAAAATAAAAGGCACGTTGAACAGAAAGCCGGTCTGAGCAATAGCCGCCCCTTCCATTTCCACAGCCATGACATCGGGAAATTTCTGTTCGATCTGCGAAATCTGCTGCGGGGTATGGATAAAAGAATCCCCGGAAAGAACCGGACCCTGATGCACGCTGATGGTGTCCTCATTAATCCATGCCTTCTGCGCTAATCCGAGCAGAAGCTTGTCGGCCTGATATGCTGCTGGCATCTGCGGAATCTGGCCCATTTCGTAGTCAAAGGCAGTGGCGTCGGCATCGTAATGGCGCACTTCCGATGAAACCACGATATCGCCGATATTGATATTTCCGGGAAATGCCCCGGCCACCCCGGTATTGATCAGGTAATCAGGTTTAAATTTATCCAGCAACAGAGTAGTGCCGACAGCGGCATTGACCTTGCCGATTCCGCATAGAAATAGAGCCACGTCCACCCCGTAAATTTTTCCGGTGTGGTAGGTGAACTGCCCGAAACTTTCCACCCTCGGCCTGTCCAATTTATTGACCAGCAATGCAAGCTCCTCTTCCATTGCCGCGATAATTCCTATCTTCAAAACTTTTTCCTCTTATCTGTTCGGACAGAAAATCTGCCCTTTGAATGCTTGAAAAATAAACGCAGCAGGTGTAATTAGTAAAATTAATAGTTCTACTTTTTTTAATTACTAAAACTTACTAATAGGCAAAAAACATGCTTCCCGATCTAAACAGACTAAAAGTCTTCTTTCACATATTTAATGAACAAAGCAGCACCGGAGCCGCAAAAAGACTGCATATCACCCAGTCCGGAGTCAGCCAGCATCTAAAAAAACTGGAAGAAGAACTCCAGACAGAACTGTTCACAAGGGTCAACCGCAGATTGATTCCCACCGCCGCAGGAAAAAAATTATATGGAATCGTACAAGGATTCATGTCTGAACTGGAACAGGGAGTCCGCCATATAAATGATGGCCTAGAAATGCCATCCGGCCCGCTACGCATCGGCGCACCTATAGAATTCGGGAAAATTTACTTACCGCCAGTATTCGGCTCATTCCGGCGCAAATATCCGAAAGTGACCATGCAACTGGAATTGGACGAACCCAAAGTGCTCTTTGAAAAAGTAGCAGAGGGCGAATTGGATTTCGCTTATATCGATATCCTGCCCTTCTTCATGAATACACCGGGCGGCACTTCGGCTTATTCCATTGAGCCAGTGGTGCGTGAAGAATTCGTGCTGGCCTGCTCAAAAAAATATTACCGGGCGCGGGTAAATGGGACTGATTACGATCAGCTGAAGAAACTTAATTTTATCGGCTACAAAGACGACATCGCCCTCTTCCGCAGTTGGTTCAAACTGCATTTTGAACGCGAACCGCAACAATTAAACCTTGTATTCATTGCTGACAGCTCCGAGGCCATTGTTTCAGCCATTAAAGCCGGACTGGGGGCAGGGATTACAGTCAGCCACCTGATGAACAGAGAGATTGCAACCGGGGAAATCATCGCCATCCGTCCGGACGAAGAAAAATTACAGAATACAATAGCTTGTGTTCAATTCAAGGACAAACAATCGACGATAACTGAAAAAGCATTTCAGGAGCACTTACGGCTGGAGCTAAATAAGAATTATGCAAAGCTGGAACTGGAATAAACCACGCATGGATACGCCAGCAAGCTATCATTGCACACTAAGCTTATATAAGTTATCAAGCCAACCAAAGACAGCCTGTCTTAATAGCAGCAAAGGAGCCTGAAACTGTGCCTAAAATATTTTATACTTCTGCTCTTTTAATACTCTTCCAGTTCTTCACCATATTGGGCGCACCCGACGCCGTCTTCAGCCAAAACAGCGTTGAAAGCCAGCTCATAGTTAAATTCAAAAACGGAATCAGTGAAGAAGACGCACGCTCAATTGCTGCAAACCACTACATGAGTGTCATAGCCGTTCTGGACAGCGCAACCCGCGAAAAAGGACAATGCATCCTGCTTTTACGATCCCACCTGAGTACGCAGGAAATGATCGAAGAAATTTCAGGACTGCCGGAAATCGATTCCTATTCACGCAACTACATACGAAAAGGCAAAAAAACTCCCGATGACCCAAGATTCAATAATCAGTGGTCCTTGCAGGATTCTACCGCCGGAATTCATGCCCCCGCAGCATGGGATGCATCAACCTGTGAATCGGCGGATATTGTAATCGCGGTCATTGATTCAGGCATTGACTTAAACCATGAAGACCTTTCGGGGAGCCTTTGGAACAACCCTTTGGAAATTGATGACGGCATTGATAATGACGGGAATGGAATTATCGATGACCTCTACGGCATAAGCATTGATTACGAAGACGACAGCGGCAACTACCAGACCGGAGACGTTCAGGATACCGATGGTCACGGGACAACTGTATCAAGCGTCATTGCAGCCCGGACAGACAACAATCTCGGGGTAGCCGGGGTAAGCTGGGGCGCAAAAATAATGGTCCTGCGTGTAGAAAACAACACAGATGCCGAAATAACTACCGCCATAAATTATATCATTAAAAAGAAAAAAAGCGGGATCAATATTCCGGCCGTGAACATGTCCATCGGAGGTGCGGGAGGCAGCACAATCATCAGGGATAAAATTCAGGAACTTGCGGACAACGGTATTATTTTCAGCACTTCCGCCGGGAACGACGGCTACGATAATGACAACAATAACATCCGTGAATATCCGGCCAGCTTTGATATTCCGAACATTGTAAGTGTGGGGGCCAGCGATTCTAACAGCAACAAGCCGGACTGGTCGCATTTCGGACAATATACCGTTGATATCTTTGCTCCTGGAGTAGAAATTCTCTCTGCGAAACTCGGTGGAGGGTACGAATCCAATGATGTGAGCGGAACTTCCTTTGCCGCTCCGCACGTAGCCGGGGTAGCGGCTCTGCTGGCTGCTCATTACCCCAATGACGACATTTACACCCGCATCAGCAGAATACTCTCAAGCACCGATGCCGGAAGCAGTTTTGCCGGTAAATGCTTGACCGAAGGCAAACTCAATGCAGCTTCAGCCATGCAAAACAGCCTGAGCCTGAGCCCGGTCATCAGCGGATCTGATTCAAGGAAGGGAAAAAACGAAGGAAGCTCCTTCACCCTCAACGGACAGCGGTTCGGAACCACTCAAGGGACAATCCACTTCTGCAACAAATCCGGGAAAACAGAAGCCAGCATCAACAGCTGGTCCGACACGAAAATCACCGGAGTGGTGCCTCAAGGGGCCGGAGTGTTTGTTCAGGCAACGACCAGCAGCGGATTAAAATCAAATGCGCTCCAGTTTTCAGCTTGGGCGGACAAACAGGCGGCTGCAAAACCGCATGGGCTGGGGGCATCAGTTGTACGTAACGGTAAAATATATGTCTTCGGCGGAGGAATGATTTCACAGGATACCAAATGCGAGGTCTACGACCCTAAAACAAACCAATGGACCCAGTTCGCAACCATGCCGGACAAACGCTCAGGTGCCGGAGTAGTATCGTATAATGATGAAATATATTTCATCGGTGGACTTAAAAGAGAGGACGACAAATCCCTGACCGCGTACACAGATGTAATCAAATATTCTTTTACAACCAATACATGGAGCACCCTGCCCGGCACAGTTCCCTATCCGGGATTCTGCGCTGCCGCCGAGCTTGATGATCAGATATACGTATTCGGCGGCAACTCCACTGACGGCAATACCATAAGTGATGATGTATATGTTTACGAGCCTGAGACAGGTAATTTCCGGGAAGATGGATTTATGGACATCCCCCGCCACAAGCACACTGCCATTACCTTTGAAGATTCGATCTATATTTTTGGAGGAATAACATCAGATGGTACAAAAAATTCAGGAGTTTCCACTGTAACAGTATACAATGGCACCACCTCGACAATATCCGGGCCGGACATCAGCTCAGCAGGGGTTACGACCGATGGACAAAAAATATTTCTGGCCAACGGTGCCATGACAATCGAGGAAGCCCTCACCCCTTTTTTTTATAAATTTAATCCAACAGCCAGCACATGGGATTACGGCAACAACACCATCCAGCAACCGGGCATAGGCAGGGCAGGTTCCTTGCTGGAATACATTGATGGACGCGGCATATATTCTATCAGCGGCCTGTGCGGTGAATCAGATGACAAAAGTTTAATATTTTTAAGCACCCCGTCCCCGGTAAGTGCTCCTTCCGCGCAGCCTGACCCTTCAGTAAGCATTACTCTTACACAGGCCACTGCAAGCTTTGAATCTGCTGCTGAACTGAAAACAAAATACAAACTTGCCGATTCCGGCGAAAGGGTAACCGATGTCCGTGAATTCAGTGCCACAGTAGACAAAACCGGGGCACTTATTCATTTGCAATATGAGTTCACTGCCGCCGACTCTACCCTTACTCCTGCGGAACTGACTCTTTACAAGCTGAAAAATGCAGACAGCAGCAACATCCCCTACACCTATGCAAATTCAAACACCGACTGGTCTGACGGAGCGTGGTGGCTGGAGAATGCAGACGGTAACTATATTGATTCAACCGTTAAATTAACCGCAGGACGGGTTTATTCCGTACATTTTTGCCTGCAGGACAATGGACAATACGATCAGGACAGCACTGCCAAGATCATTCAGGACCCGCTGGTACTATTTTCAGGAACATCCGGGACTTCCGCATCAGGTTGCGTATTCTCGCCGCGTGGCGGGATGAATTTTGAATTTATGCTGGTCGCATTCGGATTGCTGCTACTGCTGGGCAAAGCATGGTTGCGTAGAAGAGCATTCAGGTAGGATAGAAAACGAAAAAGCCCTCATGATTTTTCATGAGGGCTATTCTATGCACTTAGTGGTGCCGAGGGACAGAATTGAACTGCCGACACGGGGATTTTCAGTCCCCTGCTCTACCGACTGAGCTACCTCGGCGCCGCTGAGGAGAGATTACTAACCAAACAGAACACGCTTGGCAAGAACTTTTTTTAATTTTACTCAATTTTTTTTAAATTAAGTTTCTCAAGGGCCTCATCTGTGACCAGTTCGCAAATTCTGCGACCATATTCCGCTTTAAGCTTTTCCATATATTCAGGGTCAGTTTTACCCTTCCAGGTGCTTACTTCACGGTACCGTTTGGGGATACTGATTTTCTCAGGGTCATAGCCGGTGGCAAAACGTATTTTCCAACGCATAGCCCGAACCCTTTCCCCGATAAGATCCATATTTTCAGCTATTTCTTCGTATCCTACGGACTTCAGACATTCGGCAAGGACGTCATCGTTATACACCCCGCGCCCGAACAGACAGGAAACCATGGAAGTAAGGAATGCCCGCCCTGTTTCATCGTTGATCAGGAAATCGCAAACCTCGTCAGCATCTTTGCGATCATTTTTCTGATCCCATGAATACCCGCCTGAATCCAGATGGGAGTGACGGAAACCCAGCCCTTCAGCTACGTAAAAAGCTTCCCCGGTGGCGTATCCGGCCATTTCCTGACCAAGCACACAGGCAAAATCCTCACCCCCGTACTTTGCAGCCGCCACAAGTGACCCTTTGCCCAGCGCGGTATAAAACTCGTTTTCCGCACTGCCGAGGTATTGTACTGCTTTTTTGTAGTTTTCCGCATCACCGAATGCGAGGGGAACAATGGTCTCCGCCTCTCTGACCAGACCCTTTTCAAAGGCCTCGGTAGCCCACGCAAGAGCCACCCCGCCGGACATAACATCAAGACCGGCCTTTTCCACCTCGTCCATTATGCCCAGCACTTGAAAGGCATCAGTGACACCGAGCATGGTCCCGGTGGCGAAAATAGGTTCATAATCGTAAGCCACCTGACGGTAGAGGTATTGGTTATCCTCCATGAATTTTTCGCGCACAAAACCGATGTGGATACAACCTACCGGACACCCGGCACAGGCTGCGTTACGCAGCAGGGTGTCATCGGCAAATTTCTTCCCGGTAATCCCGGTTATTTTCTCATCCTTGGTGGCCTGTAAATTACGCCAGGGCAATGATTCCAACTCGTTGAGCGCATCGAGATTCGCTGCCGTACCCAGATTATGATATTTACTCATCATGTCGGTGGCGGTCATCTTCTCGTAAACCTGCTTATAGATCTTGGAGTACTCTTTACTTTCCGGCAGGGCGAATGACCCGTCCCCCTGAATGACAATCCCCTTGAGGTTCTTGGCACCCATAACCGCACCGGACCCAAGCCGCCCGAAATGGCGATAGGTGTCGGCATTGATGCAGGCCATGCCCGAAAGGTTCTCCCCGGCAGGACCGATACGCAGAATAGACCTGTGCCCGGACCCCGGATACATGGAACGCAAAATCTTTCCGGTACTGAAGACATCCTTCCCGGCCAAAAACTGAACGTCTTTCACTTCCAGATGCTTCATACCGAGAGAGAGACAGGATAAACGCGGCGCACGCCCGGTAATGACCAAAGCATCGTAATCCGCAAAACGGATGGCCAAAGCAGAACGGCCCCCGGCATGACTTTCGGCAAACTGATCATGATAGGGAGACTTAAACGAGCAGACCGTCTTGCTCATCAAAGGGAACAGCCCGGTCAAAGGCCCGATGGAAAAAATAAGCGGCTGGTCCGGGTCATCCCACGGACGATCAGCATGCCCGTACTTTTCAAAAAGCAAGGCTCCAAGCCCGCTACCCCCGGCAAATTCATTACGCCCGTCAACCTTGACCACATTTCCTTTGCCGCTGCCCAGATCAACTGCGAGGACCCTGAAGTAATCACGTATCATTTTTAGTCCCTCCTCTGATCTGATTCGACCATTTCAAGACATTCATGGGGGCAGAATTCAACGCACCTTCCGCAATGGATACAGACATAAGGACGATCCTTGAGGTCCAGATAAATAGCATCCACCGGACAGGCTTCAGCACATTTTCCGCAACGGATGCAGAGATCCTTTTTATGGATAACCCCGCCCCCTTTTTTACGTCCCCGCATGGCCCCGGTAGGGCAGGCTTCAGCACAAGGAGCCGGAGAACAGGCCAGACAGACCTTGGCTACAAATCCGGTGGAAAGACCGCCGGAAGAGGCAATCCTGATCCCTGCGGTATTCCACGAGAGCAGCTTGTGCACCAGCCGTGCGCAGGCAAAGGAACAGGAATGACAGCCTATGCAACGTTCCATGCGCGAAGCAGTCAATGTTTTCATATGGTCTCCCAAATTAGATAAATATCATTTACGAACATAAACATTTATTTTTGAAATTTTGACCCCGACTATAATTTTAACACAATGAACATCATACACAAACAGAATTAAAACTATGCGGAAAACTTCAAATCAGCCCTGAAAAATTTGACAGTCGCAATTTACAATTTATATTTTAAATATGAACCATAGATAAAATCGATAAAAACCTTCTCACTTACAATCAGGAGGGGGGAACCATGAGACTTAATGACTCCCAAATCCGGCAGATGGTCATGGACCTTTATCCGGAAATAGAAATGTTTAACATCGGCATGTCCACAAAGTTCAACGAAGAACAGGACACTTGGATCATAACTCTTGGAAGCGATTCGGGATCTTTATACACCTATATGGATTCTTCATATGTAAGCAGCTGCTTTAATGAACATAATTGCGTTTACTTCACTAACCAAATGATGAATGTAATCGACAATTACTGCTCCGAAAGCGGAACCTGCTCAATCTAAGTTTTAAAAAAAAGGACCAGCCTGAGAAGACTGGTCCTTTTCACTTCTTTCTACAAATCAGCTATTATTTAAGTGCTTCAGCCTGTTCCAGATTACCGACGCCTTTTCCTTCGTAATCTTTGCCCTTAAGGTTGGCGACCAAAAGCTTGGTCAGTACACCCTTGGGCCCCAGCTCGAGGAAATTACGCGCACCGGCAGCGTACTGGTTAGTAACAATTTCAATCCAGCGCACAGATGAAGTCATCTGGGAAGACATGATTTTCTTGATCTCTTCAGGATTGGATTCTGTCCCGGCAGTAACATTAAAGTAGACCGGGAATGCGGGTGCATTCCAATTCAGCTTGCCAAGGTAAGCTGCAAATTCATCAGCAGCTTCCTGAATGAGCGGGCTGTGGAATGCGCCGCTGACCGGCAGGGGAATAGCACGCCCTTTCTTTTCCTTGATCACGGTTCCGGCAGCCTCAATGGCAGCCTTTTCACCGCTGATCACATACTGGGCCGGGGAGTTGTAGTTGGCTACACGAAGTTCCTTTCCGGTTTCGGAACCACCGAATTCAACGGCCTCTTCAACCGCGGACTGATCCAGCTTAAGCACAGCGGCCATGCCGTGATCTTCGTTAGCCACCTGAGACATAAGCTTACCGCGCAGGGATACCGCCTTGATGGTGTCTTCAATGGAGAGAACACCGGAAGCACCAAGGGATGCGAATTCACCGAGGCTGTGTCCGGCGGTAGACGCAGGCTTGAGACTTTCTTTGAGGTAGGACCAGATGGAAAGGTTGACCACGGTCAGACCGGGCTGAAGGGCATCGGTCTTGGCCATATCAGCTGCATTGCCTTCCCAGTAGATTTCACGCAGGGGCAGGCCGGACTCAGCTTCGGCAAATTTCCACATATCCATGGCAGCAGACCATTTTTCAGCAAGATCACGTCCCATACCGGGTTCCTGAGAACCCTGACCGGGAAAAAGTATAGATAAATCAGACATTTTAAATACTCCTTGAATTAATGGCGGATAAAAAACCGACCATCTATATGATAAACATTGTTTATGTTTTAGTAGTTGCGCACTTTCACGCTGGAAGCGTGCCTATAGAAAGCAGATTTAGGAACGTTGTTCAAGCTCAATAATTATAAATTCATCAACGTATCTAATACATAACCTTTTTGCCTGCATAATATTAGTTTTTTTGGTAATCAGTTATGAAGCTCAAAAAAATAGTGGAGAATATGCATGCATTTTGAACTGGAAAGAACAGGCAGTGCCCAAGCTTTTGAGACCGTGTTGAAAACAATGTATTCTAGGAACGAGGTAAAAGGAATCATCGTTTTTGCCTGTGATAAAAATGGGTTTAAACCGGAGAATCTGGACCACATTCTCAAAGATTGTCCAGTTCCAATTGCCGGGGGAATCTTTCCGGGCATAGTCCACCAGAAAGAAACACTGGAAACCGGAACCCTTGTCATCGGCCTTTCCCACAAACCGGATCTCTCTATCATTCGGGAAATGAGCAATCCCGATACAGACTTCATGCAGTCCCTGCGTGACGTTTTCAACATAGATAATATCCCCGATACCATTTTCGTTTTGACCGACGGCTTTTCCAGCCGTATCTCATCGTTCATAAATGCCATGTTCGTTAATATCGGACTTGAACGCAACATTGTTGGAGGCGGTGCCGGGTCCCTGAGCCTTGAAAAACGACCTTGTATAATCACCAATGAAGGGTTGCTGGAGGACGCATCCATAGTTGCCCTGCTGGACACCAAAAGCACGGTGAATATCAGCCACGGCTGGCATCCCATTAAAGGTCCGTTCAAAGTCACTGAAGCGGACCGCAATGTAATCAAAAGCATCAACTGGATGCCTGCTTTCAATACCTACAGGGAAGTAATTCGCGAACATTCCGGGCAATACATCACCCCGGACAATTTTTCACGTATTGCCATGTCCTATCCTTTCGGCATTTCAAGGATGTGTTGCGACCCCATCGTCCGTGATCCGGTGATGGTTGATGAGACCGGAGCACTGACCTGCGTGGGTGAAATAGTGGAAGGCGCATTTGTGAACATATTACACGGTAACCCAGAATCTCTGATCTATGCCTCGAGTAAACTTCCCACCTGCACAGCCGGATTCAGTCTCGGAGACAACTCAGTGGGGCTGATAATTGACTGTATTTCAAGAGCCTTGTTCCTCAAGGATCGCTTCAAGCATGAGCTGGATGCCATCCACCTCCCGGACATTCCTTTGTTGGGCTTCCTTTCTTTCGGGGAAATAGCCACTCAGGAAAAACAATTTCTGGAGTTTCATAATAAAACCACTGTATTGTCCATACTGGAGGAATTGTGAGTATCAGAGTTCAAGAGCAACTTCTTTATGAAATAGCCATGTCTGTGGGCAAAAGCCTTGATCTGGAAAAGATGCTGGAAGCGGCAATTTCTACATACCTGCGCCGTTTATGCTGTATGAGCGCAAGAGTATTTCTGCGAGATGAAAAAAAACTCTTGTTCAGCAAAGCATTCGCCATCCCTCTCAGAGAAAGGAAGAACAATTATTTTGATGAGTTCATCGAAAAAATATCAATTTTCAACACAGAGGATGAACTTAATAATTTAAGGGAAAGCCTGCCGCTACATAATGCTATTGGAGAAAATCACTACTATCTCATGGACTTACCCGGAGCAGGATTTCTGATGTTCAGCAAAGGAGGATCTCCGCTTCCGCACTCCATGTTGAAATCATTGCAGAAAATTAACATCAGGATCGCTGAATCCATAATTTCCTGTCAGACCCACCGCCGCAATGAAATACTGAATATGAAACTCCAGAATCAGATTAAAGAAAGAGAGAAGGCAGAACTGGCAATCTTGGAAGAAAGACAAAAATACCGGATAATATTTGAAAACTCACCATTAGGCTTGATTTATTTCGACCATGAGGGAGTAATCAGGGATTGCAACCCGATATTCATGGAGATGATGGGGTCATCCCGTGACAAATTAATCGGTTTCAGTACTGCCCGAAAGGGAACCCCGGAAATGCGCCGGGTACTGGCAAAAGCCCAGACCGGTGAACCGGCAATTTTTGAAGGAAATTACATCTCTGCAACAGGAAATAAAAAAATGTACTTACGGGCTGTCTTCAATCCTGTTTCACCGGGCAGCACAAAAACCGAAGTTATTGCCACTGTGGAAAAACTGGGAGAATTCCGCGAAGAATAAATTATCCGGCTAACACGTCCTCTACCTTGGACTCCAGTTCTTCCTTATCGATAGGCTTGACGCAATACTCATTGGCTCCGTGTTTAAGTGATTCACGGGCAGTCTCAAGAGTCGGGTAACCGGTAAGCATGATCACCTTCAGTCCGGGCAATTGCTTTTTCATCTCCTCCAGCACTTCCACCCCGGTCATTTTCTTAAGCTTGATATCAAGAATGGCCAGTTCGACATCACTGCCGGACACAAAGGAAAGGGCTTCCTCCTCCTCGGAAAAAACACTGACTTTATGCCCCTTGCGCTCCAAAATGCGCTTGAGGAGTATTCCCGCATCAACAACATCATCAAGAACAAGAATATGTGCCATAAACAGACTCCTTAAAATTAACTGCCAAAGCATAATATCAACATCTGTTTTAGTCGAGTGCTCTATTTTATGTTTTCTTTTGCTCCCATGCAGCAGAACTCAAAATATTTTTCATTTCCAGCAAAATTGTTTTTACTCATATTTTCTTCAATGTACCTTTTGTTTTCGAAATACAAAATTTATCATACATAAATTGCTTTTTCCCTAATTCAACATTCAAGATATGCATAATAATATCACGACTACGCCTGTTTTTGTTTCCATCCCGAAAATGAGATGCCGAATTTGATAGACAATAATCGAAATGTATTCTAATGGGTATGCTCAATTATGCGTTTAGCGCATTTTACATATAGTTTTTGCTGAATCAGTAAAATGGTTGCTGTTTCAGCTTGTTTTTTCTTAAGGAGTTCAAACAACATGCAAAAAAGAGAAACATGGGGTTCCCGTTCCGGCTTTATTCTTGCCGCCGTGGGCTCTGCAATTGGATTGGGTAACATCTGGCGTTTTCCCTACATGGTTTATGAAAACGGTGGTGGTGCATTCCTCATCCCCTATTTCGTAGCAATGCTTGCTGCGGGTATCCCATTCATGATTCTTGAATTCGGCCTCGGCCAGAAATTCAAGGGTTCCGCGCCAAAAATTTTCTCATCCATTTCCAGAAAATGGGAATGGCTCGGCTGGTGGCAGGTAGTGGTATCATTCATCATTGCCTCTTATTATGTAGTAGTTATCGCATGGGCGATGAACTACGTGGGCCTTGCCTTCACTCAAGGATGGGGAGCATCTCCCAAAGACTTTTTCTTTGGCGAATTCCTCGGTCTTACCGACTCCCCCATGAACATGGGTAGTGTTCAGGGCTCTATCTTCCTGGCAACCGCCGCAGCCTGGGCATTCACTTTCGTGGCCCTGTTTACCGGAGTTAAAGCCGGTATTGAAAGGGTCAACAAGATCTTTATGCCCCTTCTCTTCCTGCTTGTGTTCATCTTCATTGGAAGAGGACTCATGCTCCCCGGAGCAATGGACGGACTGAACTGGCTCTTCAAACCTGATTTCGGAGCCATCATGGACGGAAAAGTCTGGGCTGACGCATTCGGCCAGATCTTCTTCAGTCTCTCCATCGGGTTTGGTATCATGCTGTCTTACTCCAGCTACCTGCCCAAAGAGTCTGACATCAACAACAACGCCTGCATGACTGTGTTCATCAACTGCGGATTCAGCATAATCTCCGGTATCATGATCTTCAGCGTGCTCGGTTACATGGCCCAGCAGCAGGGCGTTCCCATCAAGGACGTTGCCGGTGCGGGTGTAGGCCTTGCCTTCGTCACCCTGCCCACCGCAATCAACCTGATGCCCGCCCCGGCCTTCTTCGGCGTGCTCTTCTTTGCGGCTCTGACTGTTGCAGGTCTTTCTTCCATGATCTCCATCAATGAAGTTGTGGCCTCTTCCGTCATCGACAAATTCGGTGTTTCCCGCAAAAAAGCTGTTAGCGTATGCTGTGCCCTCGGTTTTCTGGTCAGCTTGGTCTTCACCACCGGTGGTGGCCTGTTGCTGCTCGATATTGTTGACCACTTTGTCAACAACTTCGGTATCCTCATCGGCGGATTCCTTGAAATCGTGTTCATTGCATGGTTCTGCAATCTCGATGAAATGCGCGTTCATGTTAACAAAACCTCTGAGTTCACTGTCGGTTCCCTGTGGCTGAACAGCCTGCGCTTCGTTGTTCCGGCAATGCTCGGTTTCATGATCGTGACCAACTTCATCGGCGATATCTCCAAAAACTACGGTGGATACTCCAATACTGCTATCATCGCATTCGGCTGGGCATCCCTTGCCGTATGTCTTGCTGTAGGCTTTGCACTTTCCAGTCAGAGTCGTGCATTCGCATCAGTATCCTCCACCAACAGCAGCTTCCTTAAAAGGGGATAGAACATGACTACCAGCGCAATCATTATGATGATCTTCGGCCTCGGTATCACCTGGGGCGGAGCAATCGCCTGCTTCCGCATCGCTTTTAAAAACAAATAGCGTTTCGGACAGAAAATAAAATCAAAGAAAGGGTGCACTTCTCAGGAAGCGCACCCTTTCTTCTTTAGGAAAAGGATGACGGTGCCGAACGGTTAGCGAGGGAGGAGAACGGCACCGCCAAAAGGGGTTGGACTGCAAAATAACCAAAAGTATTTCAGACCAAATCAGGGGTGTGATTATGTGTAGAATACAATAGTGCGAGCTAAAATCAAGCACTATTTATAATTACCCCTGTCCGTTTATAAGAAATTATAATTCAGAGCTATCCATGACCTGCTCCAGCATCCATAAATATCTATCTTATAATCAGACAAAAATATGATCCTTTTTATTAATTTCATGTGGTACAAACAACCATTCACTCAAATTTAAACGGAGATAATAAAAATGGATGTATTTGAAGCGATCCACTCCCGCAGAAGCGTCAGAAAATATGAAGATAAGCCTGTTTCCGAGGAAATAATTAAAGAAATCCTCAGCGCGGCCATGATGGCTCCCAGTGCCGGGAATGCCCAGCCGTGGCAGTTCGTGGTTGTTGACGATCGCGAAAAACTTGAAACTATCTCAGCCATTAACCAATACGCAGCTATGGCTAAAAATGCTCCCATGGGTATTCTGGTCTGCGGTGATTTGAGCCTTGAAAAATATCCCGGTTACTGGTCACAGGACTGTGCAGCAGCAATGCAGAATCTACTGCTGGCTGCTCATGCAAAAGGTCTTGGAGCGGTCTGGACTGGAATTCATCCAGAAAAAGAAAGGGTCGAGGGATTTAAAAAGCTGTTCAATCTGCCCGAACAGGTCATCCCGCTGGGTTTTGCGGTCATGGGCTGGTCCAAGCAGGAATCGAAAAGAAAAGACCGTTACAAAGAAGAAAGAGTTCGCCGCAACAGCTGGTAAATTTTTTTATCCCCGGTGCAAAAGTGCCGGGGATTTTGCTATTTTAAAAAAGTGTACGCTCGGTTACTTTTTGCCGTCCAACCAGTCCAGCACCTGCGCCCACATTTTTTCCGCAAGCCTCGCATCAAAACCATCATCATCCGAGTTGGCAAAGCCGTGTTGTGCGTTATCAAGACGGGTCAAATCATAATCCACTTTTGCGTAGTCCATTTCTTCTTCAAACATGCGCAGATGCTCTGCGGGAACTACGGGATCATTATTCACATGAATAGCCAGCAGGGGACATTTCATGTCTCCGGGAGATGCAAGATGCGTGGTATCAAGATAGCCATAAACAGATACCGCCCCTTTCAACTCGGCTCCGGAACGGGCCAGCTCCAGCGCAACTCCTCCGCCAAATGAAAAACCGAGAGTGTAAATACAGGACGAACCAACTTCAGGTTGACCGCGCAGAACATCAAGACAAGCTTTAGCCCCCTCACGCATTAAAAGACGGTCATTGCGATAAATACGGTGGGTGGTGCGCGCTTCATCTATAGTTGAAGGCCGATTGTGAACTCCATAAAAATCAGCGGCTAATACTGCATATCCATTCCGGGCCAGCCTACGCGCATGGCTGATAATAACCTCATTCAGCCCGGTATATTCATGAAAAAGCAACACAGCCGGAAACGGCCCTTGGCCCTCTGGAAGCAGCAGGACGCTCTCAAACTCTATATTTAAATGAATATGACTGATGCTGCGTTGCTCATGCATCGGTAACTACTCCTTCTCCCCGAACTTCTCTCTAAGCCTGATCATGGAACCGCATAAGCCGCCGGTCTCTTCACAATCGTAGGAAGCAACATCTTCCTTGGGTTCCACATGGATAGTCACATGGCAATTTTTAAGATCCGACTTGATACAGTCTTCAATCTCCGTACACAAATTATGGGAATCAGTGATGGAAGATTCACCGGGTAGAAGCAAATGAAAATCAACAAAGCGTTGTGATCCGGCCTTGCGGGTCCTCAATCCATGATAAAGCACATCTTCACCGCCGCAACTACGCACAGCAGCGTCAATTACCAGCAGCTCTTCATGAGGCAAGGCGTTGTCCATAAGTCCGGAATACGACTTTTTAATCAGCGAGAATCCGGTGAAAACGATATTCCCGGCCATGATCATGGCGATAAGCGGATCAATGAACGCCCATGACGGAGGAGTAAAAAGCATTGTTCCTAACCCGGCTACCAGTCCCACCGAAGTCCAGACATCGGCCAGAAGGTGTTTTGCGTCCGCTTCAAGGATGATGGAATCGTGAACTTTGGCCCCTTTAAGCATAATCTTGGCTGTCACATAATTCACTACAGACGAGAGTAGCGCGATACCCAGACCGATCTCCAGATTCTGCGGAATAGACGGACTCAGAAATCTTTCCACCGAAGCGTAAACAATTCCAATCGCAGCAATAAGAATAAGCATCCCCTCGGCTCCGCTGGAAAAATACTCAGCCTTGCCATGCCCGTATGTATGATTGTCGTCAGCAGGCTTCAAGGCCAAAGTCAGGACCGTAAGAGCAAAGAGTGCGGCAGAAAGGTTAACCAGAGTTTCCAATGCATCGGAAAGTAATCCCACTGAATCAGTAAGGTACCAGGCCCATGTTTTAAGGACCATGGTGATAATTGAAGCCGCAATAGAGTAATAAATGTACTTCTGTGGAGATTCAGCCATGCTTTTATCCTGTTTTCAATTAAGGTCTCAAAAAAAGTTACATAGTGGTCATCAGTACAACAATAAACCTTGGCAATTGCGTTTTTAGTAAAATATGAGCTTAAAATTTTGCAATTAGAAATTATTCAAATAAATAATATCGAATTAGTTTATAATAAAACGCATTATTGACTGAATATTCATTCAGTAATTTATTCTAAACTGATCAATATACAATAGTAACCTAATGTTGTGCAACTATCTATGCTTGTGTTTTGCTTATTGTTTTTTTGCTCAATACGAAAAAAAACAGGGATGAAATTAACTATTCGTTTATTTATCACAAAATTGTTGACAAGAATCTCAACATCTACCTATGACCAAAACCGTCTAGCATAAATTTTTTCAAAAACACGGGGGATAAACATGACACAATCATCCAACATCTTTAAGCGTATTGCATCCGGCAGTCTGGTAGTCCAGATCATGGTCGGTATTGCAGCAGGTATTGCTCTGGCAACCGCTGCTCCTGAAGCAGCAAAATCCGTAGGACTTCTGGGAAGCCTCTTTGTTAAAGGCCTCAAGGCAGTTGCTCCTATTCTGGTTTTCGTAATTGTTGCGGCATCCATCGCAAACCAGAAAAAAGGCGCACACACAAACATGCGCTCCATTATTTCTCTTTACCTTGTGGGTACCTTCATGGCTGCACTTGTTGCTGTTACCATGAGCTTCCTGATGCCCACCACCCTGACTCTTGTTGCCACCGACACCGCAGCCACCCCTCCCGGCGGCATTGCAGAAGTTCTGAACACCCTGCTCTTTAAGATTGTGGATAACCCGGTCACCGCCCTCTACAACGGCAACTTTATCGGAATCCTTGCCTGGGCTCTCGCTCTCGGCTTCTTTTTCCAGCACGCAAGCGATGCAACCAAGCAGGTTCTGACCGACCTCTCTGACGGCGTATCCAAAATCGTTAAGCTTGTTATCCGCTTTGCTCCCCTCGGTATTTTCGGCCTCGTATCCAACACTATTGCCAACACCGGTTTTTCCGCACTGGCAGGCTACAGCCACCTGATTATGGTTCTGCTCATCTCCATGGGTACCATGGCCCTGATCATCAACCCCGCGATTGTATGGTTCAAAACCAAACGCAATCCCTATCCCCTTGTTTTCACCTGCCTGCGTGAAAGTGGTATCACCGCATTCTTTACCCGCAGCTCCGCAGCGAACATTCCTGTGAACATGGAACTCTGTAAGAAACTCGACCTGCACGAAGACACTTACTCCGTATCCATCCCCCTCGGCGCTACCGTAAACATGGGCGGCGCAGCTATCACCATCACAGTTATGACCCTTGCTGCTGTACATACTCTCGGCATTCAGGTTGATATTGCTACCGCACTGCTGCTCAGCCTTATCGCTTCCGTATCCGCATGCGGTGCTTCCGGTGTTGCCGGCGGTTCCCTGCTGCTGATCCCCCTCGCATGTTCCCTCTTCGGTGTTCCCAACGAAATCTCCATGCAGGTTGTTGCTGCCGGTTTCATCGTTGGTGTAATTCAGGACTCCGCTGAGACCGCACTGAACAGCTCCACCGACGTAATCTTCACCGCCGCTGCCGACATCGCAGCCAAGCGTGGCGAAGTTGCAGGTGAAACTGTAAAGGCATAAAGCAATGCCTCCGGCGGCCCTTCGGGGACCAAAGAACCTTTTTGAAAAAAGGTTCTCTGGACTCTCCCAAAACTTTTAGTAGGGCTTCGCCACATATAGCTTATTAAAAGGACCGTGTATTTCGATATGCGGTCCTTTTTTCTTGACTGATTGCCGTTCCATGATGACTCTGTTTGTCTGATGCATGATCAAGACAGAATACAGGAATATATAAGCTCCCTTTTAGCCTCTCCCACCATGGGTGATCAGGTGGTCCATCACCGGACCATGGACGGAACCGATGCCTCCTATGGAGAACCTCGCCGTCCTTTCTCCCCTTCAGTAAACTCTGTGCTCAGCTTTCGGGATATTGAACAACTTTACTCCCATCAGGCTGAAGCCACCGATTACGCCCGCGCCGGACGAAATGTGGTCGTTGCCACCCCCACTGCCAGCGGAAAAACCCTGACCTACAACCTGCCCGTGCTGGAGCAGTGCCTGCGTGATCCAGACTCCCACGCCCTCTATCTTTTCCCGCTCAAGGCCCTTGCGCAGGATCAGCTCAAGACATTTAATGAAATGGCGGCTCTGCTCCCTGAACATGCCCGTCCAGAAGCTGCAATCTACGATGGGGACACTTCTCCCTACAGACGCAAGAAAATCCGCGACACCCCGCCCTCGGTGATCCTGACCAACCCGGAAATGCTGCATCTTTCCATGCTGCCCTACCATGAAAGATGGTCGCCCTTCCTTGCCGGACTGACCCACATTGTGGTGGATGAAGTACACACCTACCGGGGAGTGATGGGCTCGCACATGGCCATGGTTTTCCGTCGTCTGCTGCGCATCTGCAAATATTACGGAGCCAATCCATCATTTATCTTTTCATCGGCCACCGTGGGCAACCCGGCGCAGCTTTGTCATGACCTGACCGGACTCGACGTAAGTCCCATAACCGAATCCGGCGCGGCTTCAGGCAAACGCAATTACATTTTCTTCAACCCGGTGGTTTCGCCCTACAGCGCGGCGATTCAATTGCTAAAGGCCGGACTTGCGCGGGGCTTACGGACCATCGTCTATACCCAGTCCCGCAAGATGACCGAGCTTATCGCCATGTGGGTCAATGAGAAGGCCGGAGAATACAAGGACCGCATCAGTGCCTACCGGGCCGGATTCCTGCCCGAGGAACGGCGCGAAATTGAACAAAAGATGTCTTCCGGGGAACTATTGGCGGTTATCTCCACCAGTGCCCTTGAACTGGGTATCGATATCGGCGGTCTTGATCTCTGCATTATGGTTGGCTACCCCGGATCGGTCATGGCGACCTTGCAACGCGGAGGACGCGTAGGACGCAGCCAGCGCGAATCTGCGGTCATCCTCATCGGGCAGGAAGATGCCCTTGATCAATATTTCATGCGCAACCCGGAAGACTTCTTTTCCCGTCCGGCGGAAAACGCGGTACTCAATCCTTACAACCCGGTAATCATGCAGCGTCATCTGGTCTGCGCCGCAGCGGAACTGACCCTGCGCGACAACGACTACCTGCTTCGCGATGATGAGATTAAAAAAAGAGTCTACGAGCTTGAGAAGGAAGGAATACTCCTGCGCAACAAACGCGGAGACGAAATCTATTCCACCCGCAAACGCCCGCACCGTGAAGTATCCTTGCGCGGAGCCGGATCGACCATGCACATCGAGGACTCCGCCAACGGTGCCACCATCGGCACCATTGATGAAGTTCGGGCATACTCCGAAGCCCACGAAGGCGCGGTCTATATTCATCGCGGTTCTACCTATTGCATCAAGGAACTGGATCTTGGAGCCAAGAAGATCAAAGCCGCCAAGGAACGGGTCGGTTACTACACCCGGGCCCGCAAAAACAAATCCACGGAAATTCTTGAAGTCTACGACCAGAAAAAAGTCTTCGGCATTGTCATGCGTTTCGGCAGGCTGCGGGTAACAGAAGAGGTCACCGGATATGAAAAACGGGCTGTAAGGGGCGGTAAACTGCTCGGGATCGTACCTCTGGACATGCCCCCGGTAGTTTTTGAAACCCAAGGGCTGTGGATGGAAATTTCCCCGGAAATAAAACGTAGGTCTGAAGATGATTTCATTCATTTCATGGGCGGTATTCATGCGGTGGAACATGCGGCCATCGGCATCACTCCGCTGATGGTACTCACCGACCGCAACGATCTCGGCGGTATCTCCACACCCATGCATGAGCAGGTCGATGGTCCGGCGGTTTTTATCTACGACGGCATCCCCGGCGGCGCAGGGCTGACCATGCAGGCTTTTGCACAGGCAGAGGAACTCCTTGAACGAACCCTACAGGTCATTGTAGACTGTGAATGCGAACTTGGCTGCCCCACCTGCGTGCATTCCCCTAAATGCGGTTCCGGCAACAGGCCCATCGACAAAGCAGCGGCAATCTATGTTCTTGAAAATATGGTCAACGGAAAACCACCGGAAAAAATTGAGGATTTACCTATGGTACTGGTCCCCTTCGGCGAAGACGTGAAAAAGGAAAACACATCCAAGGAAATTAAAAATTTCGGCGTGCTCGATGTGGAAACCCGCCGCTCCGCGCAGGATGTGGGCGGCTGGAACAAAGCTGAACGTATGGGCATTTCCATTGCCGTTCTTTATGATTCCACAGAAGACAAATATTTTGAATACGAGGAAGATCAAATCCCGGAAATGATGGAACGGGTCAAAAATCTTGATCTGATCATCGGCTTCAACATTGAACGTTTCGACTACAAGGTCCTTTCCGGTATCCATCCCTTCAACTACAAAGGTTTGCCCACACTGGACCTGCTGCTCAAGGTCCATGAACGACTCGGTTACCGCTTAAAACTCGACAACATTGCCCAAGCGACCCTTGATGCCGCTAAAAGCGCAGACGGTTTACAGGCACTTGAATGGTGGAAGGAAGGACGTCTGGACCTGATCACCGAATATTGCAAGCAGGATGTAGCCGTGACCCGCGATGTCTATCTGTTTGGCAAAGAGAACGGATACGTGCTATTTACTAATAAAGATAAGAAAAAAGTGAGATTACCCGTAGACTGGTAATCAAAGGGCATAGAAAGTGCCAGTTGCAAGGTGCAGATGGTGCTTTATAGGTCCTTTGGAGGTGTTTATGCTCAGAAAGTTGCATATTTTAATCGCTGCCCTGTTCTTAATGCTGCTGACCGCATGTAATCCGCAGGAAGCAACTTTCTACGAGCTCACCTTTGAGCAGGATAAAATCCTGTTTCTGGACACCAATAAGCCTTTCAGCGGTATCTACAGCGAATATTACGACTCAGAACAACGCTTCCCCAAGAGCCGGATCGTAGTCAAAAATGGAGTCATGGACGGCGGGTTCTACCATTACAACCCGGATGGCACACTGCGCGAAAAGGGCACCAACCGGGATGGTAAAATTTACGGCTACCATTCCTTGTATTGGCCCAACGGCAAAATCAAGGAGAAATTCTTCGTTGACCGCGACAGGTCCGGCTATAACTACAAATATTTTGATAACGGCGAACTGCGTGAAATGCGCCACTACAACGCTCAGGCCCAACTTGACGGCAAATCCTTCACCTTCCACCGCAACGGCAGGGTCAAGGACGAGATGAATTACAAGAACGGCAAGCGCGAAGGGTTATTCATCACCAAGGACAAGGCCGGATTTCTGGTCAATGTCTTCGAGTACCGCGACGATGTGTTGCAGGAGCGCGCCCGCGAGCACGACGATCTCTCGGACCACTCCAAATACTCAGCCATGGTGACTATGTATTATAATTTTTAAATAAAAAAAGGGGTGGTGAACCAAGTTCAGCACCCCTTTTAAAATATTTATTTCCCGGTAATCTTATGCTTCTTCAATTTATACTGCAAAAGGCTCTTGGAGATACCGAGCATATCAGCGGCATCAACCTTGACGAAATTTGCAGCTACCAGTGCCCGGCGCACCAGCGTGGCTTCGATCTTATCCAAGGTATCGGCAAGATTGAGCTTTGCGGGCAGTAAATCCACCGCACTTTTGAACTGCGCTTCCTCATCCTTGATCTCGGCAGGCAGGTCTTCGGTATTAATTACCGTACCGGAAGTGAGCACAACGCAACGCTCCACAACGTTCTGCAACTGACGCACATTTCCGGGCCACTCATAGGCGGTCATGTAATCCATAGCAGCCGGAGCAAAGCCGTCAAATTCCTTGTTGTTGTCAGCGGAATAGGTGGCAAGAAAATGATCCACAAGGAACGGGATATCCTCGCGCCGTTCACGCAGAGGCGGCATTTCAATGCTGACTACGTTCAGGCGGTAATAAAGATCTTCGCGGAATTCGCCCTTTTCCACAGCTTCCTTGAGATTTTTGTTTGTAGCGGCAACAATACGGATATCCACCTTGATAGGATCGACCCCGCCTACGCGCTCAATGGTCTTTTCCTGCAACACACGCAACAACTTAACCTGCATGTCATGGGAAATTTCACCAATCTCGTCGAGAAAGAGCGTGCCCTGATCCGCAGCCTCAAAACGTCCACGCTTGAGGGCTACGGCTCCGGTAAAAGAACCTTTTTCATGCCCGAAAAGTTCGCTCTCCAGCACCCCGGCGTTAAAGGCCATGCAGTTCACGGAAACAAAAGGCTTTTCGCAACGCGGGGAAGCCTGATGTATAGCCTGCGCCACCAATTCCTTACCTGTACCGGATTCCCCGGTAACCAGCACGGTGGAGCTGCCCGGAGCGGCTTTGCTGATCATGTCGAAGACCTGCATCATGGGCTTGGAACGACCGATGATATTGCTGGGTGAATAACGGTCCTTGATCTGTTCACGAAGCTGCCTGTTTTCCTGCTGCGCCTTAGCGAACTGGGCTGCCTTGGTCACTGAAAGAAGCAGTTCCTCATTGGCAAAGGGCTTGGTGATATAATCAAAGGCCCCGATTTTCATGGCCTCGACAGCTGATTCAATGGAGCCGAAAGCGGTCATGATGATTACCGGGATGTGCGAAAAATTCTTTTTCACATGTTCCAGCACATCCTGTCCGGTCAGCTTGGGCATCTTCATATCGGTGATGACCATGTCAACTTCCGATTCATCAAGATAGGCCAATCCGGTTTCAGGATCGGAAAGAGCAGTGATGGTGTAACCCTCGTCTGAAAGCAGGGCCTCCAGAATGAGCAGGTAGTTCTGTTCGTCGTCCAGTATGAGAATATTTGCAGGCATTTTCTAGCAGTCTTTCTTTTCAGGTAAAAATATTTCCAAACGCGCCCCGCCTTCGGGATTATTCCCGATACGCAGCTTTCCGTTATGGCTTTCCACAATATTGGCCACAATGGCAAGCCCCAAGCCTGTTCCGTTATCTTTGGTAGTAAAAAATGGATCCTTGGCTTTGTCGATAATTTCAGCAGGAAACCCAGCTCCGGAATCAGAGACGACCACATTAATCCCGCCTTTAACCTCATCAATGGAAACAGCAATATGCCCGTCATTTTCCACCGCCTGCATGGCGTTGCCGATAAGATTGTAAAAGGCACGGTAAAGCAGGTCATCGTCAGCACAGACCTGATGTCCGTGCTTATAATCCCTTCTCAATTCAATCTTGCTTTCCCGGCATTTTGATTCCAGAAACATATAAATTTTGTCCAGCAGATCAGCAGGGTCAAGCCCGTGCATAGCTATTTTGCGCGGCCTCGCATAATCAAGAAAATCACTGACCGTGCGGCTTAGACGCTTAGTTTCTTCATGAATGGCACCCAAAATTTTCACATTAACCGGATCGCTTTCCTTCATCCTTTTGAGCAGCAATTCTGAACTGGAGCGGATAATGCCCAGCGGATTACGGATTTCATGGGCCACCCCGGAAACCATACGCCCGATACTGGCCAGTTTTTCGCTCTGGTTCAATTCTTTCTCAAATTCCTGACGTTCCTGCATACGCTGTTCATTAATAATATCAGCACGGCGGATGATTGCCATGATCGTAGCAAAAAGAATCAGGGCCGAGAAACTGGATGTAAACAGGATCAGCCTCTCAAAATTAATAACCGACTGATAATCTTCGGTAATATCCTGAGTAAGTTCCATCACGCCCATGATCACATTTTCCTCAATGTTCAAACTTTTTTCCGAACGCAAAGGATAAACGATCTTGAGCTGCATTGTCCCGGGACGCATATTAAAATCAAATATGAGGGCCAGTGTGGATTTCTTTTTTATGAATTCATATTTCGGTTCACCGCTATCAAGAACCTCCTTGATAAATTCCCCGGCAAGATCGGTTTTACCAATTTTTTCTGTATCAGTAGAATAGGAAACCGTCAGTTCCGGATCATATACACGAACTTCATTGACCTTGAAGCTATGCACAGTGGAACGCACCACTTGATCCAAGCGATCCATTTGATCTTTATTTTTCAGACCGATACGCCCGAATCCGATAAGGGTAGGTAAAGTAAAACGGCGATAAATCTGGTGGTTCAGGTTTTCAGCCTGCAACAAAGCAAATTCCTTCTGCTTTTCCAGAAGGGTTTCATCAGCATGTTTTGCCAGAAATACAGAAAGTCCCAGACTGCTGGCAATGATGACAATCAGCAAAGTCCACGAAAGAAGCTTAACAAGCTGAAATGATTTAACCTGCAAATCTTGATTATTTTCCAAAGTGCCTCCGGGCAGCTTAATTTATGTTGTTATTACTTATAAGCCTTCGGCAGCAAAAGCAAATCGGCCGCCTTATTAAAAAAGACGACCGATTAAGATTTAATGTAAGTTTTGTAATATTTAAAATTCCTGCTCTTCACGCTTGGTATTCAAAAATGCGTTAAGGCTGTCTTTTTCTTTTTGTAAGCCATCTGCGCCGAGCCGTGCTTTGGCGAGCAGCTTGCCCATCTCAACTGCGGGCTGGTCAATGGGATTGATCTCGATCAGCCAGCCGGTGAAGATGGTCGCAGCCATGAGTAATCCCATAAGCCGTCCAGCAGCTTCCTCGGAATCATCACCCATCTGCATTTCCACCAGCGGGACCTTGTTGGCGGAAAGAGCCATCTTGGTTCCGAGACCTTCAGCATGGATCAGTTCACCAAAGCTTTTACCTTTAAGGTATGCAAAATTGTCCGGGATATCTTCCGGGAAGGACGCACCTTCGGGAAGAGACGGGCAGGTCAGGAACAGGCAACCCTTGTTACGCGGCCCGTCCAGAAACATCTGGTTCACAGAATGCTGATCCGTAGCCCCGATTGCCGGGAGCGGTTGGCTGCCTTTGCCGTCCTTGCCGAGACTTTCCGCCCAGAGCTGGGCAAACCATTGCCCGAAGCAGGCCCACTGCGGAATATAGGAAAAGAAAATCAGTTCATTGTAACCCTCATTCATCAACCCGGAAGCCCAGCAGGCCAGCTTGAATGCGGGGTGGTTATTCAAAGTATCTCCGTTGAGATCAGGGGAGGCCAGAGGTGAGAGCACAGCGGAAGCACCTTCGACCATGGAACGGTAATCAACGCCCATAAACATGGCCGGGAGCAGTCCGACTGCGGAAAGCACGGAATAGCGTCCGCCGAGGAAATCAGGGACTTCGAGGGTACGCACGGAAAATTCATCAGCCTGCTCACGCAGGAATCCTTTTTCCTTATCAGTGACGAACAGGAGGTTGCGGTTCCAGTTGTCACCGAGGTCCTGTTTAAGCTTGTCGCGGACAAGGAAATACTGGCTGATGGTTTCGATTGTTCCGCCGGATTTGGAAACAACCGCAACCAATGTTTTCTCAAGGGGAAGTTTCTGGAGATAAGCGTCAAGGGTCTTGGCGCAGACATTGTCGCCAATCCAAAGCCATGGACCTTCGTGTCCGGGCTGATCCTGCTGTGGAAAAAAAGCTTTCTGCAAGGCCCTTGCGCCGAGGGCGGAACCGCCGATACCCAGCAGAAGCATGTGGTCAAAACTTTTTACGTAATCTTCAAGGCCGTCCAGATCGTGGAGCAAAGAAGCCATGAAAGGCATGGAACAGAAAGGCAGTTTGCCTTCAGCCACTTCTCCGCTGAATCTTGCAGCAATACCTGCTGCGGAATCGCAATGGGATTCAGAGTCAAGTCTTTCGTACCAGCTGTCGGTCCAATCAAGAATATTGGCAGCCATATTCGATCTCCCTTTGTATGGGTTGCAACCTCTCCCGGCAGTTATCACCGGGAGAGGTTGATTTTTTCATGAATCAAATATGACTATCTTTACTTGCTTTTTATTTTCCCATCAACACTTTGCCGATTTTTTCCAATGAATTTTTGAGCACTTCATCATCCACGGCGTAAGAGAAGCGGATGCAGCGGTCATCACCGAAAGCAGAACCGGGTACAAGGGCGACTCCGGCTTCTTCCAGAATCTTGGTACACATGGAAGCGGAATCAGGGGTTTCTTCGGTGAAAAAAGTATCCAGAACCGGGAAGAGGTAGAATGCTCCATCCGGTTTGGGGCAGATTGCGCCGGGCCAGGAAGTAATGATGTCATAGGCAATGTCGCGACGACGCTGGAACTTGACGCACATATCATCAATGAGATCCCACGGGCCTTCAAAAGCTGCCAGAGCTGCTTTCTGAGCCATGGTGTTCACATTAGAAGTGGACTGGCCCTGAATCTTGACCATGGCTTTGACCAGGTCTGCATGGGCAAGGGTGGTTCCAACACGCCAGCCAGTCATGGCGAAACTCTTGGAAAGTGCACCGACGATGGCTACGTCTTCGGGGTTCTTTTCCCAGAAGTTGGCAAGAGTGGAGTAATCAGCAGGCTTGTAAACCAGACGGTCATAAACTTCATCGGAAACAATGAAGATACCCTTGGACTTGGCCCAATTGGCGATCTCATCCAGCTGTGCCTGCGGGTAATGCCCGCCGGTGGGGTTGGAGGGGGTGTTCAGGATAAGCAGTCTGGTTTTAGCGGTACAGGCAGCTTCAAGATCCTTGATCTCGGCCAGAAAACCGGACTCGGCAGTTGTGGGCACTATAACCGGCTTACCTTCAGCCAGCTCGACCATGGCCGGATAGCTGACCCAGTAAGGAGCAGGAATGAGCACTTCATCGCCCGGATCAATCAGGGCCATGAACAGGTTGTACAGAGAATGCTTACCGCCGTTGCTGATGATGGTGTTTTCAGCTTCGGCTTTTGCGCCGTAGAACTTACCATAGTAGTTAGCTACGGCTGTGCGCAGTTCAGGAAGTCCCGGAACTGCTGTGTAACGATGAAAACCGTCATCTACAGCTTTTTTCATGGCTTCACAAACATGCGCCGGAGTAGGGGAATCAGGTTCGCCAACCGCGAGGCTTACGATTTCCTTACCCTGTGCGCGCAGTTCCTGTGCCTTGGCGTTTACTGCCAGAGTTGCTGACGGCTTTGCTCTCATAAGTCTTTCAGAAATTTTCATATCTCTTTCCTGCTGCTTGAGTTATATGTTTATCCACGGCCATTGACGATAATTAAGCACACACCGCAACTAATTATTTCAAACAGTTACGACATTAAATCTGAAGGTACGCCCAAAAAACGCGCAATTGTCAGGAATGTTGCTAAGGTCCATGCTCTATTGGGGAACTTAATTGAAAACAGCAAAAACGTAAATCTCTCTGTGGAAGATATCCCACTTTCCAACTCTGTTTTTTGACCGTTTACCGAAACAGATGCCCGGCAGGCTGCTTAATATAATGTTTTTTGCAAAACTGTCCCACCCCTGCTACAAACCCATTTGAGGAGTTTAATAATATGATTTACAGATTTTTTATTCTGACCACCATCCTGCTCGGCCTTGCTGCCTGTGCACCTGTAATGATGAATGGTGAAGTCACCTCTGATAAAGGTACCGATCTCGGGCCGGTGGAAATGTCCGCTTTCAAACAGCGTGGACTCAAGACTTACGCCGTAAAAGCCCAGCTGCCTGACGAAACCGTCTTCAACGGCGAAATGAAACGCGGTGATAAATCCGTCACCCTGTACAGCCATGACGGAGTCAGCATGAAATGCGACTTTGAACTGAAAGATCCGGCACAGGAATTCGAAGGCGGCGGAACAGGTGCCTGCACCACTTCTGACGGCCAGAAGCTTAAGGTTAAATTCTAGCTATTTTTCACGGTGATTAAATGATCCGGCTTAACCGGCTTTCATACAACTTCGGTTCCAACTGGGCCTTAAAGGATATTTCCCTGCATATTGAAAAAGGGGAATTCATCTTCCTTACCGGACATTCCGGTGCGGGCAAGACCACACTCATGCGTCTGCTTTACGGTGCCCTGCCGCTCACACGCGGACAGGGTTCTGTTGCGGGATATGACTTGCACAATATCAAAGGCGGACAGATTCCCATGTTGCGCCGTGATCTGGGTGTGGTTTTTCAGGATTTCAAAATTCTGCCGAACCGCTCAGTTTACGAAAATGTTTCCCTTGCCCTCACTGTACGCAGCATGCCCAAATCAGTTGTGGATAAACGGGTCCGGGCCATCATCCGAGCCCTTGGCCTTGAAAAAAAGAGCTACTCCAAATGCGGCAGTCTTTCCGGTGGTGAACAGCAGCGGGTGGCAATCGCCCGGGCCATGGTGGTTAATCCCAAATTGATCATTGCTGACGAACCCACCGGAAACCTCGACTTTGAGCTTTCCCTGCACCTGATGGATGTTTTCAAGCAATTCCACACCCACGGCACTACAGTAGTCATGGCTACCCACAGCCGGGAGATCCTGCGCTGCGTTCCGGATGCCAGAATCATACACCTTGAAGACGGACAACTCAGTGAACCTCCGGAATTCCTGACCTCGGAGCTTTGCCCATGTTAGCACTCTTTTTCAGGCTTGTAGGCCGGGGAATCCGCGACATGGGTCTGCACCCATGGGCCAATATCTTCACCCTTGTGGCTGTAACCATGGTTTCCATCATGGCCGGGCTGTTCATGCTCACCCTGCACAACGTCAATCAGGAACTCCTTAAGAGCAAAGGACAGGTTGAAATCCAGATTTTCTGGGCCGCCAACACCCCGGCTGAAGATTACGAAAAACAATGGGCCGACCTCAAAAGGATTGAAGGTCTCAAAGATATCCGTACCTTCACCCCGGAAAATGCCCTCAAGCAGCTTTCCGAAGCCCTCAGCGATACAGACGATTTTTCATGGCTCGGTGAGTCACGCAATCCCCTGCCGCCCACAGCCCTGCTCTCTTTTTCCGTTGAGCCGGGTGTGGAAAACGAACGCTGGGCCGCTGATTTATTACACGACCTTAAAGCACTTCCCTTTGTGGACAAGGTGCATTACAATCCGCTACAGATTGACCTTGCAAGAGGCTGGATCAGCCTGACCCAATCCATAGTCTGGCCCATCATCGGCTTTCTCGGCCTGATCGTTGCACTGGTAGTAGGAAACACCATGCGCCTTTCACTAATGACCCGCAAAGACGAAATAGAAATCCTCTATCTTGTGGGTGCCAAGCAATGGTTCATCCGCCTCCCGCTCTTAACCGGAGGGGCACTGCTCGGACTTATCGGAAGTTCTACAGCCCTTGGCATCCTATACGCTGCCCAGCAATTTTTCGCAGATATCCTGAACTTTCCGCCGCTATTCATGAAACTGACCTTCCTGCCCCCGGAACAATGCCTTATACTTGCAGGAACCGTCACCCTGATCGGAATGCTGAGCAGCTTTGTGGCTGTTAAGAATTAAGATTTATTGCCTCCGGCGGCCCTTCGGGGACCAAAGAACCCTTTTGGAAAAGGGTTCTCTGGACTCTCCTAAAACTTTTATTAGGGCTTCGCCGTTTTCTAGCTTAGATGAGCATTTTCAATATCCAAAGGCCATTCCTCATAAAAGGAAATTTTTCATATTAACCTGCTATCTACTGCAACACAGAGCGATAGCTTATTAAGAAAGTTTGGGATTCTTAAACCCTTTTCAAAGGGTTTAAGCCCTCGGAGAGGCCCCCGGCAGGGCCGTCGGAGACCCGCCGGAGGCATACCAATCAGGAGAGTAATCATTATGAGAAGTAAAAAAATGACTGGAGGGCTGGAGAAGGCCCCGCACCGTTCCCTGCTTTACGCACTGGGCATGTCCAAGGACGAGGTCAACCGTCCGCTGATCGGTATCTGTAACGCGGCCAACGAGATCATTCCCGGCCACGTGCACCTGCACACCATCACCCGCGCGGTAAAAGACGGCGTACGTCTTGCCGGCGGTGTGCCCATGGAATTTCCGGCCATCGGCGTCTGTGACGGTCTGGCCATGAACCACGCGGGCATGCGTTATTCCCTGCCCAGCCGTGAGATCATTGCCGACTCCATTGAGATCATGGCTACTGCGCATCCCTTTGACGCGCTGGTACTCATCCCCAACTGCGATAAAATCGTTCCCGGTATGCTCATGGCTGCCCTGCGCCTGAACATCCCGACCATCGTAATCAGCGGCGGCCCCATGCTCGCAGGACGCAAAGACGGCAAAAAAGTCGACCTCATCACCGTATTCGAAGGCGTAGGTCAGGTTAAGACCGGAAATATGACTGAAGATGAGCTTACCGTACTTGAACAGAGTGCCTGCCCCACCTGCGGTTCCTGTTCCGGTATGTTTACTGCTAACTCCATGAACTGTCTGTCCGAGACCATCGGTCTGGCTCTGCCCGGAAACGGCACCATCCCCGCAGTCATGGCTGAGCGTACCCGCCTTGCCAAGGCTGCGGGTTCCCAGATCATGACTCTGCTCGAAAAAGACATCAAACCGCGCGACATCGTCACTGAGCAGAGTCTCAAGAACGCGGTAACCATGGACATGGCTCTCGGTTGCTCCACCAACACCGTGCTGCACCTGCCCGCCATTTTCAACGAAGCAGGCCTGAATCTGGACCTGACCGTATTTGATGAAATCAGCCGCAACACCCCCAACCTGTGTAAACTTTCCCCGGCCGGTCCCGATCACATCGAGGACCTGAACACAGCAGGCGGCATTCAGGGCGTTATGGCCGAACTTTCCAAGACCGGACGTATCGAGCTTGATCCTATGACAGTTACCGGTAAGTCTGTAGGTGATAACCTCAAGGAATTAAGCGCAGGAATCACCGATCATAACATAGTACGTCCGGTTGATGATCCTTATTCCAAGGAAGGCGGTATCGCTGTTCTGTTCGGTAATATTGCCGAGGACGGCTGCGTAGTTAAGCAGTCCGCTGTGGCACCTGAAATGATGAAGCGCACCTGCAACGCCAAGGTCTACAATTCCGAAGAAGAAGCTGTTGAAGCGATTCTCGGCAACCAGATCGTTAAAGGCGACGCTGTAGTAATTCTTTATGAAGGTCCCAAGGGCGGACCGGGCATGCGTGAAATGCTGACCCCCACTTCTGCCATCGCAGGTATGGGTCTGGGCGCAGATGTAGCCCTGATCACTGACGGACGTTTTTCCGGCGGTACCCGCGGCGCAGCCATCGGGCATGTTTCCCCGGAAGCGGCTTCCGGCGGTGCCATCGGGCTGGTTCAAACCGGCGATGTAATTGAAATCAACATCCCCGAACGGTCCATCAACGTAAAGCTCGATGAAGGTGAACTTGAAAAACGCCGTGCTGTATTCAAGCCCATTGAAAAGGAAATGCCCTCCGCATTCCTCAAGCGTTACAGTCAGAACGTAACTTCAGCATCAACTGGTGCTGTTTATAAAAAGTAATTTGCCTCCGGCGGCTGGGGAAGGTCTTATTAAGTAAGAATTTCTCTGTTTGTCATATCGAGTAGTGTATTTTGGGCGTCTGTTTATTAAGCAATCACTCACTTTCTTTTTCCTGTATGGGGTAATTTTTAAAAGGGCGGACCTGAGTTGGGTAACTCAGGTCCGCCCTCGTTGGTATTTCTCCTTCCTGTGTTTGTGGATTTATTTATTAAATCAATAACTAACAGGAGAAAGTGACAATGAAAATTGCAAGTTTAAAAGGTGGAAATGTTTTAACGGGACAGGGTTTCGAAGGATTGCTCGGTGCTGAAAAAGAGCAGATGATAAGCCCGGAACTGGAAAGATTAAGCTTGCGGGAGAGTCTTGATCCTGCACTGCTTCAGCGTGCCCGGGATCGGGAGGAGGAAGAGCGCGATTTACGGGTATTGGACGCTTACAACCGTTTTGAATCCGGATTACAGGAGATTCTTGCTAACCCTGAATCCGGTTTGATGATACTGCGTGCGGGTGATGCCCAGTCAGCGGTGTTCAAAGTTAATGATTATTTTGCGGAAGAAGGGGGCAGGCTGCGCGATGCATTGCCCGATGATGATTGCCGGACCCGGTTTATGGATATTCTGGAGTCCCGGCGCAAGACTGCTGTGGATACAGTGGCTCGGCATCAAAGTCAGGAATACCAGAACTGGAAGGAACATACTGCTGCGGAAACCATTGATTCCGTGCTTAAGGCAGTCAACCTCAGCCCGGACGCTGCTTCACTTATGCATGGGGAAAGATTGCTTGAAGGGGCAATTTTGCGACTTTACCGGGGAAGCAACCCCGAACTTCTGCAACTTCGTTTGATCACAGCCAAACAGGCTATGTATGCCGGGGCCTTGGAAAAAATAGGTATGAAGGACCCGGTCAGCGCATTAATTTTGTGTGAAAGCTGGAAGAATCAACTGGGTGAGGGGCATTTTGAACGGCTTTATGGAATATTTGAACCGCAGGCCCGGAATCAGCATATGAAGCAGGAGTTTCAT
Source organism: Desulfovibrio sp. JC022 (assembly GCF_010470665.1). NCBI lineage: Bacteria > Pseudomonadati > Thermodesulfobacteriota > Desulfovibrionia > Desulfovibrionales > Desulfovibrionaceae > Desulfovibrio > Desulfovibrio sp. JC022. Next base: position 139,129 of record NZ_VOPZ01000009.1, read on the forward strand.
TCCCTACGCCATATGGATGAAGAGCAGCTGGAAGCAGAGCTGGAAGATCTGAAAGATGCTGACATGCGTCGCGAGCTTTCGGAAATGCTGATTGCGGACCGGGAGTTGCGCCAAAGGGCAGAGCTCAATGCTGAAGATGAGCGCACAAACATAACTTTCCGTGAATTATTTAAAAGATTTGCGGATGGCAATTTGACTGTTGAAAGCATCCTTGATTCCGGCCTTGAACCTGAAATGCGTTCCATGTGGTTGCTTATTTTCAGCCGCAAGGGTGAAAAAGGGAGTGATGAGACCCTGCTCAAGGTTGTGCAAGGGGTAATCAACGATGAGATAAGCGAGGAATATCAGATATACGCAGCCATTGTGGATGGTCTTGGTGAAACGGATGTATCCATGCTGGCCGCGCTTTTTATGCTCAAGGATAATCCCGAATCCCGGCTGATGGTGAACGGATTGCTCGAGATTAATGAGCGTTGTGAGTCTGTTTCCGGTGATCAGCGTGATCAGGCAGCTGCAATCCGTGATTTCATGTACAGGGTGGCTGTGCTGGTCAGTAAGGGTGAGCCGTTCAGTGTTACCAAGGTACGCAATGAGGTTCTCGCGGATCATTTAGGAAATGGTCAGGGTCTGAAAAGTGAGCCGTTTGAAGATCGAGCGCAGAAATCGTCCGAATTAATAGAATCCACAAATGATTTTGAAGAGACGGATCATGTCACGGATGAAGTGGATGAACCAGATTCATCAATAGAAGATGAAACTGAGCAGCTTTCCAAAAAAGATGATGAAGGGTATCCTGCCCAGGAATCCTAAAAACGGAGTTTGCCATGCGTCGGCTGATCATGCCTTTAGTGCTATTGTTTCTGCTGGTCGGATGTGTTCATAAGAACCTTCCTGATTCCGCACAATACCTTACCCCCTTGCCTAAGTCGCAGGTTCAGGTGGACGATGTTAAGCTTGCATACCGTACATTCGGGGAAGGTCCTCCCCTGCTTATGATCATGGGTTTTGCCGGGACCATGGACCTCTGGGATGCACAGTTGATTCGCGAACTGGGAAAGGAACATACGGTGATCATCTTTGATAACCGGGGTATGGGCGGATCTACAAATGGTACAGAAGTCATCTCCATTAAACGCATGGCTTCAGATTGCGCCGGATTATTGCGTGAACTCGGTTACGTACAGGCTGATATGTTCGGCTGGTCCATGGGCGGGCTTATCGCGCAGGAAATGGCTCTCAATTATCCAGAGAAAGTCCGCAAGTTGATTCTTTTAGGCGCGTCCTGCGACGCAAAGCCTGTAGCTGATATCACCCGCAGGTTGTTGAAGATGGATGTTAAAGAGTTACTCGGTCATTTCTTCCCGCCCGGTTGGGTTGAAAAATACCCCGATGCCTATGAAAAGCTTCCGCGTCCGGCAAACCCGCCTGATCCGGCAATAGTGCAGGCGCAGGCCGATGCCATGATTGTCTGGCCCGGCTGTTGTTCCCGATTAAGTAGATTGCAAAAAAATACGCTGGTTATTTCCGGCTTGGATGATGACATTTTGCCGGAGAAATTAAGTGTTGAAATTGCGGAGCAGATCAAAGGAAGCTGGCTGGTGCGCTACAAGAATGCAACCCATTGGCTAATGTATCAGGACCCGGTCGGACTTGGGCTCACAGTGAATAATTTTTTAAACGTTAGGCAGGATTTGTTTGCAAATTAAATAGTAAAGCGTCCTGTTTTATCAAAAAACAGGACGCTTAATTTTTATAGATGGCGAAGCCCTAATAAAAGTTTTGGGAGAGTCCAGAGAACCTTTTTCCAAAAAGGTTCTTTGGTCCCCGACGGGCCGCCGGAGGCATTCAAAAATTACCAAATATTTTTGTTGCTCTTTTCAGTATCATCAAAGAGCCGGGTAAAATCATCAAAAGCGGTCAGTGCTGCTGCGGCTCCTTGCCCGGTTGCGGTGATGATCTGGCGTACTCCTCCGGTAACGTCCCCGGCGGCGTAAACCCGTTCCACGCTGGTGCGCTGGGTGGGATCGACCTTAATAAATCCGTCTTCGCGTAGCTCTACGCCAAGTTTTTCAGCAAGCTCGGTATTGGCGGTATGCCCGATGGCGACGAAAACCACGTCAGTGTCCTTGATGGATTCGGTGCCGTCCTTGTTGATGATGCGTGCGGATTCCACCTGATCATCGCCAATTACTTCGGTAACCTGACTGTTCCAGATGATTTCGATTCCCTCACGGTCAACGGAATCCTGAAGGACCTTTTCTGCCCGGAATTTGTCGCCGCGGTGAACTATGGTGGTTTCAATGCCCAGATGTTTGAGGTGCAAAGCGTCGGTTAAAGCGGTATTGCCCCCGCCGACCACAACGGCCTTGCCGCCCTTGTAAAAGTTCCCGTCACAGGTGGCACAATAGCTGACCCCGTGACCGTAAAATTTGTCTTCGCCGGGAACACCGAGCATGCGCACGTTAACACCGGTTGCCAGCATAACCCCTTTGGCCCGGTAGGTCTTTTCTTCGGTGGTTATCTCAATGCGGGGCCCGTATTTAACATCACTGACTTCGGCGAACTGGTGAATGTCGGTGTATTCGCGGGCATGGGTGCCAAGTATTTCCACCAGCTCGAATCCTTGAATATTGGTGAAGCCGGGGTAGTTTTCCACTTTGGGAGTCAGAGCAACCTGACCGCCTACACCTTGCTTTTCAAGGATAATACAGCTCAAGCCGCTGCGCTTGGCGTAAATTCCGGCACTCATTCCGGCAGGGCCGCCTCCTATGATGACCAGATCAATATTCACGTAGGTTGTGTCTTCGGGAGTTTCTTTTTTTGCAGTCCGTTGCTCTTCTACAACTTCCTCGAGTGGTTTGAGGAAGAGCAGCTGGAGCATGAATTTCTCTTCCGGCTCCAGTCCGGTAAAGGTCGCTTTATCGTTGACGTCGGTGTGCGGAACAGAGCCGACATTGTATTCATGGGCCATGTTTTCATTATCAAGGGTGGAGATGTTCCATGCTGAAATTTTATCAGGTCTGGCAACTGCGGCTTTGAATGCATTGATGGCCTGTCCGGGGCAGTAGGGGCAGGTGGGGCTGGCAAACATCTTGATCAGTCTGTCTTCTTCGAGCGGTTCGAGTATTTCTTTTGTAGAGTCAGAGATAGCGTCAATACCCTTGGATGCTAGGTTCAGTGCTTCCACCAATGCGCGTCCCTCTTCCCCGGCAGGAGCACCGAGAAAGCGGATATCATATTCATCCGGCGAAATGAGTACAGTGGGGGTGGTGATAATATTGCGGTTTTTGCCCATTTCGCTGTCCACTGCGTATTCACGTAATTCAATTTTGTCGCTCATCACATTGAATGCCCGGCAGATATTGAGGGTGAATTCATTATATTCGCGGTGTTCACCGTCAGTGGTATATACCTCAATAGTTACGATCCGCTTGAATCCGGCAAAGAGTTTTTCAAGATATTCGCGGCTTTCTTCAGGTATAAAATTGCGGTATTTCTCTTCTGCGCTCAGGGTACTCATGTTTGGTCTCCTTGTTGATCCCGCTTGAATTATGCGGGTACTGATCTTCTCATCAACAATAAATATATTGCTTTCATCAATATGACTTATTTTACCGTTTCGGAAAAGGGGTTTTCCTAAAACAGCCACACCTTGCTATCAGTAATGATTATTAAAAGCAATGATAGGGTAAGTTATTTGTAGATTAAATTAAAGAGGACAGCATTTGAGAAGCTGGTATTGGCAGGAAAAATTCCGAGTTTAGCGTAAAGCGGCTTCAGGCTGGATTTATGGCCCCAAAGTTCTCCGGAATATTGTTTCGGTACTATTAATTTAATTGGGTCAGCCCCGGTCCCGGCTAGCCGGGAACGTAGAAACAGGTAGAGAGCTTTGGAGCGTATTTTCTGACCCAGTGCAGGATGAACCGGACCGGCTACAATGCTGTCTTCAAAACCGTCTTCGTGAGCCACGCCGATGCGGATGACGTGGATTTTGTGCATCCATAGTCTGAGCAGGGCCGGAGCCAGTTCTTCTTCAGTACGGCTTAGGGACCATGGGGTGTATTTCCCGGCCCGGTATAGTTTTTCAAGTCCGGTGCCTTTGACTGTCAGGCAGGGGTAAATGCGCACTGCGTCGGGGCTTAGCTCAATAGTCCGGCTGATGTCACGCTGGAAATCACCGCGTTTTGTTCCGGGCAATCCGGGGAGCAGCTGAATGCCCAGTGAAAGGCCGCTTTCACGTACAGTGCGGCAGGCTTTGACGGCTGTTTCCGGGGAATAATTACGAGCGGACCGGCGCAGTACCAGTGCTGAAAAACTCTGGATACCCAGTTCGATCATGTCCAGTCCGTTTTTGCGTAGCTCTAAAATTTGATTATGTTCAATGCAGTCCGGCCGGGTGGAGCAGCGGACTTTGGTCAGAAACCCTTGTTTTTTAAATTTTGCGGCGAGTGAGACAAAGCGCAACTGCCATTCATACGGAAGAGCCGTAAAAGTTCCGCCAAAGAAAGCCAGCTCAAGTGGATCGCGGTCCTTTTTAGAAAAAAAAGCGGGAATATTATGTTCAAGATCTTGATATATTTCGCTTAATGTCTTAGCTCCTGTTCCAGTCTGCCTGTTTTGAGAGCAATAAATACATTTCGACGGGCAGCCCATAAAAGGCATGAAAACCGGCCAGATGCGCGTTTTCTGTTGTGCCGGTTCCGGGTGTTTGAAAATTGTAGTGTTCATATTTTCGGGCTGCTCAGGTAAAAAAATAAGACAAATCATGCCTTTGTTTAATAAATTAGCTTGATTAAAAAAACGTGGTCGGTTATTTATTTAAATATAACTGTCTCTTGAAGATTTCAGGATCGGTTTAAGACTATTTGTTCTAACATGCAACTACAGGAACAGCAGCAGTACTTATTATGAGTGATCAGGATTGTATTTTCTGTAAAATCGTGGCCGGTGAAATACCCTGCTTTAAGATTTATGAAACTGAGAAAGTGCTCAGCTTTTTGGATATCGGCCCGGTTAACAAAGGCCATGCCCTTGTTATCCCCAAGCAGCATTGCGAAAATATCTGGGATCTTCCCGCGGAACTGGGGCAGGATATATTTACAGCCGCCCAGCTTGCCGGGGATGCCATAGTCAAAGCTACCGGGGCTGACGGATTGAACCTGATTATGAATAATAATGAAGCGGCAGGCCAGCTTGTTTTTCATGCTCATTTCCATCTTATCCCAAGATTTAAAGAAGACGGTTTTGTCCATTGGGATCAGAGTGAATATGAAAGCATGGACGAGGCAATGGCCCTTGCTCAAAAGATAGAAAAGATGATAAAAGGATAAATTAATTGTAATTTATTCTCAGACGATAACGCCTTTTACCTGAATCGCCGTGCCAGTTTTTTGTCTGCACGGTTAACTTTAAACCCGCCGCCCCTGCCCACAGGGCCGAGGACAACGGAGGAAAGGAAATGGCTAGCGGAAACACCCTTACTAAAGCCAGCGTTGTTGATTACATCTACGAAAAGACTGACCGGAACAGAGCTGAAATCAAGGAACTGGTTGAATCCATCCTCGACATCATGAAACAGGCTGTGAAAAAAGATCACGCCATGTTGATCAGCGGTTTCGGTAAATTTGAAGCTTACGACAAAAATGCTCGTAAGGGACGCAATCCCCAGACCAACGAAGCAATCACCCTGCCCGCACGCAAGGTCGTTGTTTTCAGGCTCTCCCGCAAGTTCAGGTCTGAACTGAACTGATTGGTGAGAAGACCGTTTTTTTGCGGTCTGGATTCCTCCCGGTTTAATATTTTGCAAGGAAACCAGGGAGCTGGGGTATCTCCGGCTCCTGTTTTCTGCTTGTGTGCAATTTATTGTTCCGCGGGTTCTTTTCAGATTTGATGTGTGTAATGAAAACAAAAAACCGCCGTATCTCGAGATACGGCGGTTTTTTGTGTGCTTACTACTTTAAACTAAGATGGGTCCCAAGGGACCTTGGTGCTTTTATTCAGTAACAAGAATTACGTTGCCGTATTCGTCACCCAGAGTAGCCATGGCATCTTCAGCAGCGGGGATATTGTAAAAGTATCCGGCCTGCACACGCATGAATCGCTGACCGTTCACTTCAACCTGAACCATGCGCGATTCTTTGTAACCGCTGTTCTTGAGGGTTGCCAGTATTGCCTGAGCGCGGTCGTGATCGGTGAATGCACCGACCTGAATGTAGTAATGGGCCTGCGCGGTGGCTTCTTCAGTGATAATGATTTCTTCTACTTCCGGTGCGGCCTGAACCGTTTCTTCTAGCACAGCCTCTTCGTCCGGGGCTGCTGTTTCTGCTACGATTTCAGTTGCTTCTACCGGCTCTACATTGACATCCTCAATGGCCCGCAGTTCAACAGGAGTAATTCCCTTGTTGACGATACCGAGCTTGGATGCTGCGGCGTATGAGAGGTCGATGATTCTTACATCAGGATCTGCAAAAGGGCCGCGGTCATTAACTCTGACGATTACCTTGCGTCCACTGCTGCGGTCTGTGACCTCAAGCATGGTGCCCATGGGCAGGGTACGGTGTGCGGAAGTCATGGCGTACATATTATATGTTTCGCCGTTAGCAGTAGTTTTGCCATGGAAATCATCACCATACCATGAAGCTAGTCCCTGAGCTTTGTAGCCTTTGGAGCTGAGATGCGGAACATAGCTTCGGCCATGCACGGTGTATGGGTCTGTCTTCAGGACTGGTTTAACCACATTTGGCGAATCTTGTTTCTTTACCTTGTGATGGGTAACTGCGGGAGTGGAATAAATTCTTTTTTTTGCACAACCTGCGGGAAAAACCAGCAACAGGACTGCAATAAGAAGTATATACTTGGACATTTGTGCCTCCGTCATATGAAAAACTTTATTTTACCGATGCAGTGTGGCTTTCATCGGTAACCCTTCCATAGTGGCTGAGTGCTATAAAGTCCAGTGGTCATTGTTATAGACTTACAAACGTGCAGGTTGTTTCATTCCTTTTTGGTATGATAATATAGAGAGCTATGCCTGAAATACTGGACCGTCTGTTTCTGCTGTGCCAGATGACCGGCAGAAATGTTATTAACGAAGGTAAGGGTCAACAGGTATGGAATGTATATGTGATCAATGCGCTGCAGGGGATTCAGGCGGAACAGGTGCATGCTTAAAGGATTTGTGGATATTCGACCATTTTACTGAAAGCCAGCTTCAGGAGTTGCAGACGATCGGCCTTAGAAGGGAAATTCCTAAAGGCCAGCTTGTTTTCAGTCAGGGCGGGGTGGCTGATGAACTGTTTCTTGTCAGGTCGGGAAGAATTAAACTTAGTAAAGTTAACGAAGACGGCGCTGAAGTTACTCTTGACTTTAGAAAGGATGGTGATGTTCTCGGTGAAGATCTATTTTCAGGAGTTGAAACATACCCGGTAAGTGCTTGGGCAATAGAAGAAACAATAACATGTGGTTTTAATCTTGGCAGTTTTCAGTCTCTTATCCGCCAAAACCCGGAGATCGGACTTAATGTGATTAAATCCATGAGTAATAAAATGTCTTCCATGTCCAGCAGGATTGAAAGCATCGCAGAGGTCAGTCTTGCAGATAGGCTTTACAGTGTCCTTGCCAGTATTTCTAAAGAACATGGGCTCAGGATTGGTAATACCTATAAGCTGCCTATTAAGTTAACCCACGAAGAGCTTGCTTTTTTAGTGGGAGCACATCGGGTCAGTATTACCAAGGCTATGCAGGCTTTGGTTGCTAAGGGTAAAATCAGCTGCAAGGATAAAATAATCACCTTAAATAATATCTGATGTAGCTTTCGCTACAGAGTTTTTTCATTTGTTTCTTTAGTTGTTTGAGCATTGCTTCAGCATCAAGTCGCTTTGGCTGGTTATGCAGAGCCGGGAGAGCTGTAGCAATCGTCATCAATCAAATAAAACTGAAGGAGCAAAGCAATGTCTGTTAAATTTCCAGCTATCGGCAATAGGGTTGTAGCAAAAGTTGTTGAGACCAAAGGGAACTGCACAATCGGAATGAAGTCCGGTGATGAGTTTGAGCTCAGCACCCATAAGTGTGGTGATTTTTGCGGATTATTTTACAGCAATATCGCAGGCTGGGTGACAACGCTGCAATTGGGAGGGACGTTTCCTTTCGGTGATGATCCTGATGTTCAGGTCTGGGAGTGTCCTAACGCTGCCAACAGGGTAAAAGTGGAGCTTCGCCGTATCTGTAAATAAAAAATTTATCGGTATTACTTCGGGAGTCGGGGGAAAACAGCCGATGTTGACTCATATGAGTCAGCTGAAGTTTTCTTTCGCTCCCGAGCTGTTTTTCATCACCTGTTAGTTCGTGAAAGAGCCAGAGCCAGTGCAGTGGTCAGCTTGACCAGTTCATTGTTGTTGCGGCGTACTGTAGCGGTTAACCTTTTGCCGATGGTCATGAGCAGCTTGCCGCCGATGGCAGGATGTTTTCCGACAAATTCAAAAAATTTCATACGGTCGGTAACCAGAAATTCTGAATCCTCCACCACTGTGACTGTTGCTGAGCGCTGGTCACGGTCGATGAGTGCAATTTCCCCGAACATGGGAAAGCTGCTGTCATCCAGATTTGCCAAGACCTTGCTGGGATTCTTCAGTTCACTGAGAGGCAGGGTCATGCCTTTCATGAGCATGGCTTTGCTGATGCGGACTTTTCCGTCCACAAGGATGAACATCTCGTCCCCTTCTTCGCCTTCAGATATAATATCCGTGCCGGAGCGGACTGCAATGCTGGCAAAAATATGTTTTACCTGTTGCAGTTCATCCTCGTTGAGGTTCTGGAAAAGGGGGATGTATTGCCAGTAATCAGCCATGCTCGGAACCTCCGGGAGAACTGATTACCAGCAGGGCGTCGTATTCTTCCATGGATTCATTATCCGGGGGATTCATTTGCACTTTCGGCCCCTGCATGCCCAGTGAGGTGTCCTGCCCGGAAGTTTTGAACAACTCCATGATGAATTGATCCAGTGCCGAGCTTTCGTCGAGTACATCCTGCAAGGTCAGATTCTTTCCAAGTTTACAGGCTGCAACCGGGAGACAGCCGTTGCTGTTTCTTATTTTGGAGCTGAGTTCGCCCCAGCTCATTCTTTGTTCCTCGGCATTGCAGGGCCGGAACTTAAGCATGCCCGATTCCCCGATGCCGAGCAGGTTGCGAAAAAATGACCACATGGAAGGGCTGGCCCCCATCATACCCATCATGTGACCGGAAATTTCTCCGCGTACAAGGATCTCATTGGCTCCGGCCCGGAGCAGATGTTCCTTGTTTTCCTGACGGGCTATCTCTGCATAAACCGGAACCTTTGGAGCTAATGTGCGCAGGGCCAGCACCGCGTATATGGCCTGTTGGTCCGATTCCTTGTCGTCGATACCATTCTGGCAGAGTACGTAGACATTGCGGGCAACCGCAGGATTAGCTCTGGAAATGACATTGGCCTGACTGATGTTGCCGTGCACAAAATTTAGTCTTTCACCCATATCCAGCCTGAAGGCGATTTCATCCCTGATCTGGCTTTCAAGGTCGCTGACAATTACCAGCTGTATTTTATTGGAAGCGGTCTGTTCGTTAAGGGATTCGATCAGCCCGAAGGCGTAGTCATTCCAGCCGAGTATGATTACGTGGTCGCTGGCTTTCACTGATAACAGCCCCTTGCGTTTTTTGGCTTTCTGCTCCACCAGCATGGAAGCCATATTACCGGTAAGTGAGGTAACCAGCCCGATGCCGGAGATCATGACCAGTCCGCCGAGTATTCTACCGGGTACCGTGGTTGGCACCATGTCTCCGTAACCCACGGTGGTCAGGGTTACAATGGCCCACCAAAAAGCATGGGAAATCCGTGCATCCTCACCCTCGCTGAGTTCTATCCAATAGAAAGCGAGTGTGCTTAGAATGAGGAGCAGGGCAGTGGCAATGACCAGCTTGCCGAATCCCGACCTGAGCCAGTTTAGAAATGTCATTTTCTTCCCATGTTAATTAATGCGGATAATTCTTATGCCGTTGGAAAGGGCCTACTATTTATATACCCTGTAATTGCGCTAAGATTCAAGGGAAAGAAAAAAAGAAAACCCGGTTTCCACTGATGTGGAAACCGGGTTTTTAAAATCTAAGTTTACTTGTATTTCTACAGGTAACCGAGAGCAGCTTTCATTTCACCGGGAACAACTGCGTTCTCAGCAGGCTGAAGAGCTTTCCAGGAAGCACCGGCCTGTTTGCGGACATCCTTAACTTCGTCAAGGGTGAAACCGGCGCGGGGAACTTCAAGACTCTGGCCTGCGTAAATCAGGTCAGGGTTCTTGATCTGGTCCCTGTTTGCTTTGTAAATAAGGGGCCACATGAAAGGATCATTGTAAATCTGCTGATATTCAGCGATCCACCAGAGGCATTCGCCTTTGGTTACTACGTGGGAAGTGGGCAGAGTTTTGTACTCACTTTCGTAGATTTCCATGGGAGTCGGGGGAACAACTTCAGCTGCTGGTTCTTCTTCAACAACTACAACTTCAGTTTCCTCTACAACCACAACCTCTTCCTGGGCAACCTGCTTTTTGGCACATCCCCATGTAAACATCAGGCTGAATGCGATTGCGAGCCAGATCAGTTTCTTCATTTTCAAGGCCTCCTGCTATTTGAAATTTAGTACTTGGTACCCGTAGTTTGCAATAGTTATACTTTAACTGTTTTCGTCCAATTATCAACAATTTCTTTTTCTTGCAACACCCTATGGTTGTTCGGGTTTAATTTGTAAGCCAGTCCGGTGGCCTCCACAGCCTTTTCCATCCAACCGCCCAGACGCAGGCTCCGTGAGGCTAAGACATAAAGCATTTCAGGCTCATCTTCGTATATGGTGTCGATAAGTAGTTCATATTCTTCACGAAAAACTTCGAGAATAAGATGGTTCTGGGAAAAAAGCAGCCTGCCCAAAAGGGCGTTATCCTTGTGGCTTTTAAGGTAAATAGGAAAAAGTTTGCGGCAGCGGGCAATAATAAATCTTATGCGGCTGATTTCCCTTTCCATACTTTCTTCGGTCTGTTCCACCACTTGTACAAAATCCTGCCCGATCATTGATTCCGGCAGGGTGGTGTCTTTTCCGCGCAGGTTTGAAAAAAGCGGTGCGTAATTGAGATTCTGGTAGGCATCCTCGCGCAGCTTGAAGGCTTCGTGAAAAATATAGCCCATTCCCCAGTCCAGAAAACGTCCGGAAAGTGGATCGCCTTCCTCATTGCGAAAGAGCAGGTGCGCAGTATCCTTGAGACGCCAGAGCAGCCCTTTGTTCATTTTGGTTCCGATAAGGTCGTCAAGAACTTCAAAACTAACGCTGCCTTCGCGGTCGAATGTTTCGAACTGTTCCTCCAGTGCGCTGCCCGCAAGGCAGAAATCCCTGAAAGTGTCACGGACAAACTCAGGTATTTTGGACATTATCCATGAGTTGGACATATGAATTTCCTGTCGGGTTTATTTTTTACATTCTGCAAGTCTGGCCAGCTTTGCCAGTTCCGCCAGCCTGTCATCCGCTTTGCGGTAAAGTGTTCCTTCCGGGAATTTGCCGTCTTCACCCCGGACTCCGGCTTCCATTCCGGTGAGGATATAAATGGCCTCTTCAATGGTTTTGACCGGGTAAATGTGGAATTCTCCGCTTTCCACAGCCTGAACAACCTCGCTCCTGAGCATGAGATTTACCACATTATCCGCCGGAATGAGAACACCCTGTTTGCCGTTTAATCCCCGGCGGCGGCAGACCTCAAAAAAACCTTCAATTTTTCGGCTGACTCCGCCCACGGCCATGATGGAGCCGGACTGACTCACCGCTCCGGTGAAGGCATAGTCGAATTTGATGGGTACCCCGGAGATTCCGGAAAGCAATGAGGCCAGCTCGGCCCCGGAAGCGGAGTCTCCTTCGATTCCGGCATAGCTCTGTTCAAAACAGAGGGACCCGGTAAGCACGATGGGTTTGTCCTGTGCAAAAAGTCCCACGAGGTAACTTTTAATAATCATCATCCCTTTGGTATGGATGGGACCGCCCATACGGGCTTCACGTTCAAGGTCGAGAATACCGCCGTGACCCACGCCGACGGTGCAGGATATCTGGTGCGGCAGGCCGAATTCGTAATTACCGAACAGGGTAACAGAAAGTCCGTTGGCCCGTCCGACTCCCTCGCCGGAGGTTTCCACCTTGATGACCTCGCGGTCATACTCATTCATGTATTCATCTTCATAAAGATTGGAGCGGAAGTCTTTCATGGATATGGCTTCTTCCAGTGCGGGAAGATCCACATTTTCTTTGCCGTCCAGCTTTGCCAGTGCCGAGGCTTCGACCATCATTTCCTTGATTAACGGAATGCGTAGGGAAAGTTTCTTCTGGTCTTCAGCCAGACGGCTGGAGTAATCCACCACCCTTGCCAGTGAATCCTGTTTAAAGGGCAGCAGCTTGGAATCCTGAATAATTTTGCCCAGCACCCGGACAAACCGTTCTACGTTGTCCGGCTCACGCTCAGCACTGAGTTGCATGTGGGCCTTGAGCTTGAAATATTTACCGAACCTTTCGTCATTATATAATAATATTTCGTATGTTTCTTCGGAACCGATGAGAATCACGGTCAGATCAAGCGGGATAGGTTCCGGCTCAATAGTTTTGGTACGAATCTGATCCCCATCACCGGGATCTTCAATTTTGGCCTGACCGGTGCGCAGGGCGCGTAACAATCCTTCCCAAGAGGAGGGAGTGCTCAAAATATCATCGACATAGACAATAAGGTACCCGTGGTTGGCCTTGTGGATGGCCCCGGCCCGGATAAGGGTGAAGTCCGTATATAGGGCACCCATTTCAGATTCACGTTCAATGGAACCGAGCAGGTTGAACAGGGTCGGGTGGTCGGCCATAACCACCGGGGCGCCTTCGGTCTTGCTGTTGTCCACCAGCAGATTGACTTCAAAGCGCGAGAAAAGTTCTTCCATCGGTGAGGCTTCCGGAAGCTGTAAGCCGGGGATAGGTGAAGCCGGCTGTGGTTCCTTGGGCATGAACAGTTCAATATTATCAAGCAGTTCTTCTTCAAGTTCACCCAGATAGCCCTTTATCTTGTCGAATTCATCAAATTTTTCATGTAGCGGGGCCAGCAGATCCTTGAGCAGTTCCTTGGCAGAATCCTGATGCAGTTTACGTTCATCTTTGCGGAAACCTTCTTCAGTTTTACTGATGCGACGCAGGATGGTGGTCATCTCAGCCAGCAGGTCGTCAGCGGCATTGCGCAGAGTTTTGCGCATATCAGGATCAAGACGTTCGAATTCGTCATCGTTCAGGATGCGTCCTTCTATCAGCGGGATCAAGGTCAGTCCGCCGTGATCGTCAATTTCAAGACTGAAGCCACGTTCTTTAGCCAGATCTTCCATGTTGCTGAAAAGGCCTTCCCGCTCATCTTGAAAAGTGCGTGAAATCTGTTCAAGGGCTTTTACGTGGGGCTCGCGTTCAAACCATGTGGGAAGTTGTTCCTTGATCTGGTTTACTGCTTCGGACATGGCATCTTTGAACTCTTGTCCGCGTCCGGCCGGCAGGCTGACTGAAATGGGATGGTCCTGCTGTGAAAAGTTATGCAGGTAAAGCTGGTCCGGCGGGGTATCCTGTTTCGCGGCACGCAGCTGGAAATATTCACGGGCAAAGTAACTTCTGCCGAGATTGGGATCACCGGAGAGATAAAGGTTGTGACAGGTTCCTTTAATGGCAAGAGCCATGCGGAAAGCCTGTAGTGCCCGCGGTTGAAACTGGTCGTAATCGTATTTTGATTCGGGTATTTCGTTGCTGGAAATATATTTAATTTCAGACGGCTTTTGTTTGGAGCTGAGTCTGTCCAGAGTCAATTCATTGATAGTCATATTTAGTATTCTTCCTGTATTAAATCTGTATCCGGTTAGAGTTATAAGACTTACGTGGATATGAAAAAAAAGTCACTCTGTAGGATTCAGGTTTGTTTATACCCTAGTTGCTGATTGTGAAATTTTTTACAAATACAAAAAAGCTATAATTTTGAATACTTATGTAGAATTTATAGCGAAAAAAGAGTTGAATATGCGTTCAAAATTGATTTTGCAGTTGCGCGCGGGGCTATTCAGGGCTATGAAATTCAGGTGCTTTTAGTTGCGAGGTGGGTTCCTCTGCTGATCTTTGGAATAAAATTTCAGTTAAATAGAGCTTCTGGATAAAGAATCCGTTGACTCTTATTTGAGGGTTGTGCTAGACGGGACTCACTTGTGAAGGTTTGCGCAAAGTCCGCTTTGCGCAGCAAATTCCATCCCGGATAAAATAAAGGACCGGAAGCAACATGTTCTTCTTAAATGGGAATAAAGAGACCTTCGATCTGCTCGGCAATGCCGCTACGATTGGAACTCATCTGGTTGTCTCCACCTTTGTCGGGTTGGGTATCGGGTGGTATCTCGATAAATGGTTGGGAACGAAGCCTTGGCTTCTAATTGTTTTCTTGTGTTTCGGAATCGCTGCCGGCTTCAAGAACGTATTCGATGAAGTTCAGCGCATTCAGAAAAAGGATCAGGGGAAAGGTCCAGAAACCAATGAAAATAAATCAGAAGATTGAATCATTCCTCCACAGGCGGGGCTTCACTCATCCGGACGTACGCAGTCTGGTGCGAAATCAATTGTACCTTGCTGCCGGAACATGTCTTATCGCTGCAATAGTATCCATCGGGTTTGCCCCCTGGGCACTGGGTCTGGCAGCAGGAGCGGTTCTAGTTACGTTCAACTTCTGGTCGCTGGCCAAGTTCGGTCAGCATCTGGCTTACATGCGCAAGGGCGCGGTTGTGTCCTTGTTAATTCGCTTCTACGGTCGGCTCATTTTATCTGGGCTGGCTATCTACGGGCTAATAGTCTGGGGACAGTGTTCTATATACGCTCTTCTGGCAGGTCTTAGTACGGTAGTTGTGAATGCGATATTTTGGGGCGTAGCCGGGTTACGGCAAAAAGTGAAGGAGGCATAAGGATCATGGCTGGAGGTTTACCACATCCATTATTGATCATGACAGAGCTTAACAATGCTCTGGGAACTCACATCCCCAACCACGTGTGGTACACATGGTTCGGAATGAGTGTTCTTTTTGTACTGGGTTTCATCGTATCCAGAAGGCTCAGTCTGGTTCCCGGCGGGGTGCAGAACCTTGCCGAGATTATCATCGGGGGACTGGAAGATTTTGTCGTCAGTAACGTCGGTGAGGGCGGACGTCAGGTTTTCCCTTTCATGTGTACTCTTTTTGTATACATCCTCGTACTGAACCTCATGGGTCTTGTTCCCGGTTTTGACGCTCCTACAGCGAACGTCAATACCAACGCAGCGATGGCTGTATGTACTTTTCTTTATTATAACTATATTGGTCTCAAACTTCATGGGGCCGGTTACATCAAGCATTTCATGGGCCCGATTCCGGCTCTTGCTCCCTTGATGTTTATCATCGAAGTGGTTTCCCACATCTCCCGTCCGCTTTCGCTTACACTGCGTCTGTTCGGTAACATCCGGGGTGAGGAAATCGTTCTCGTACTTCTGTTCCTGCTTGCACCTGTAGTTTCCACCCTGCCCATGTACTTCCTGTTCATGCTGGCAAAGGTTATCCAGGCTTTCATTTTCTTCATGCTGACCATGATTTATCTGAAAGGTTCTCTGGAAGAAGCTCACTAGGATTCAGGTACACTTAATTTTGGGGAAATGGTCTAACGACCTGTTAAATAAACTTATATTTTGGAGGATTTTACAATGCGTAAAGCTCTGCTTATCGTTCTGAACACCATGGCTCTGGTTCTCGCTGCTGGTGCAGCATTTGCTGCTGGCGTAGCTCCTGAAGTTGCTTCCGCAACCGCTACTGCTACCGCTATCGGTATGGCTATCGCTGCTGCTGGTTGTGGTATCGGTCAGGGCCTCGGTCTGAAAGCTGCTTGTGAAGGTACTGCACGTAACCCCGAAGCTGGTGGTAAAATCACTGTTACTCTGATTCTTGGTCTGGCATTCGTAGAATCCCTCGCCATTTACGCTCTCGTTGTTAACCTGATCCTGCTCTTCGCTAACCCCCTCATCGGTTAGTCTTAAGGATTTGGAAATATTTAAAGGAGGTCTTCGGACCTCCTTTTTTTTCCGCAAGTATTGTTAATTTTTTCACATATTTTGATGCCGGTATCGGGGTTTTACAGGCATTAAGGCTATAATCCCCTGCATAAATTAATATTATGCGATTAACGGGGTAGCCGAAACCAAGGGTTTTAGTGTATATAAATCTAATGGAAGGTGGCGGAAAAGGTTGCTTTCGCATCCACTCTCCAGTAGGGGAGTGAGCGAACTTGCGAGGGAAGGTGTTGGTCTTTCCGGACCTCTGAACCTTTAACTACCAGCCGAGACTTTTCGGGCAAGTGCATTTGTCATGGAAAATAGGAAACTAAAGTGAAAACCCAGAATATCCCCAAAGCGACCATTAAAAGGCTTGCTGTTTACATACAGGTTCTGACAGGACTCAAACGGGACGGAGTAGAGGTTATATCCTCGGAGAAACTGGCCCGGGCCTGTTCGGTTAATCCTTCTCAGATTCGTAAGGATCTGGCATATTTCGGTGAATTCGGTGTGCGTGGCGTTGGCTATTACGTGCACGAGCTCATCTCTTCAATCAAGCAGTCCCTCGGTGTTGACCGGGTTTGGGGCTGTGCTCTTGTTGGCGTCGGTAACCTCGGGCGTGCTTTGTTGCGCCATAAGGAATTTGCCCTGCGTGGTTTTTCCATTCGCGCCGCTTTTGACTGCGACCCCTATAAAATCGGGGAAGTTGTTTCCGGACTTGAGGTTGTCTGCACCCGCCAGTTCAAGGCAAGAGTTGAAGAGTTGGGCCTTGAGATTGGAATTATCACCACCCCGCCGGAAAGGGCGCAGCGCGCTGCGAACTATCTTGTTGACGGTGGTATTAAGGGAATTGTCAACTTTGCTCAGGCGAGGATCGATGTTCCTAAAAATGTTCCGGTTGAATATGTTGACTTCACCCACCACTTTTATTCCGTAGCTTTTAATATTAGCTCTATGGAATAATCAGTTTATACAAATCAGTAAGAAACGAATCCCCTGCGGCATTAAGTCGCAGGGGATTTTTTATTTTATTCCACAGAGTACTGCTTCTTGATATTGTGTTTTTTCAAGAGTGCATAAAGTCTGGATACCGATATTCCGGATATTCCGGCTGCCTTTGCCATATTGGCCTGGCTGATGAGCACTAATTGTTCAAGGTAGATTCTTTCGGCATTGTTGACTGCTTCCTCCCGGTAATCTTTGAAAAGAGGAAGTTTATTTGAAGCAGGTACTGTTACTTGAGGCAGGACGATTTCTTCGTTTTGGCCTAGAGGTTTGCGGGCTTTATTACCCTTGATCAGAGTCAGGCTGTTGCGGGTTTCATGCTTGGGCAGCACCGCAGCCTGAGCTGCTGATACACGCAGCCTGACCGGAAGGTGGATGGGCAGAAATTCTCCGGCACCGGGATTTGAAGTGAAGACCTGCTCCAGTACGTTGAAAAGTTCACGCACATTCCCCGGCCATGGAAATGATTTGAGGGCATCGAGAAATTCATCTGATATGGCGATGGGCGGGGCGTTGAAGTCAGCAGCCAGCTTGTTCAGATAGTAGCGGGACAGCCTGTGAATATCTTCGCCGCGTTGCCTTAAAGGGGGTAGTTCTATGGTGAAGGCCTGCAATCTGTAGAGCAGGTCCTGCCTGAAGCGTCCACTCTGGACCAAGGCATCAAGGTCGCGATTTGTTGCAGCTACCAGTCTGAAATCACTTAGTCTTTCTTCATTTCCGCCAACGGGGCGATAGGTGCGTTCCTGTAATACTCTGAGAAATGATTTTTGCAGGGAGACCGGGAGTTCGCCTACTTCATCCAGAAAAAGGGTTCCGCCGTCTGCCTTGGCAATCAGTCCTTCCTGACTTTTGTCCGCACTGGTAAACGCTCCCCGTTCGTGTCCAAATAGAATTGATTCAACAAGATTTTCCGGGATTGATGCGCAGTCAACAATAATGAAGGGGCCGTTACGGCGCATGCTGTTGTCATGAACAGCCCGAGCGAAAAGTTCTTTGCCAGTACCTGTTTCGCCGAGCAGGAGTACCCCTACATGGCTTTCTGCGGCCTTTGCAGCCTGACCGAGACAACGGACTATAGAGTCCGAGCGACCTACAATGTTGTGGTGCCCGAGTTTTGGGCTGGAAGATTGTTTTTCGCTGCGGTACTGGAAGACCCTTTTCATATGCAGCATGTATTCTTCTTGACTGGCAGGCTTGGCAATATAGTCCCAAGCACCTGAATTAATAGCCAGTTCCGCACCTTTAGAATCACCTTTGCCTGTGATGATGATAACTTCCGGCATGTTGTTCAGTTGCTGTAATTCAGGCAGGGCATCAAGTCCGTTGCCATCGGGCAGGATAACATCAAGAAAGACAACGTCAAAACGTTCTTCTTGGGCAAGTGTCAGCCCCTTCTTGAGGGTGAGGGCTTTTTCCCCATTGTGGTTCAGGGCTTCGGCTATGGCGATCAGCAGTTCTCCGATAAACGGGTCATCATCAATAATTAGGACATTGGCCATCTGTTGTTCCGATTGATTTTCAGTGAAGTATAATGTTAATAATCGAGCGTGGTTTCTAGCATATGAGCATACGTTCCTGTGCTAATCAACTGTTTTTGTTTTTTTCATTGACTGTTAAAAAATCTTTATTTAGTTGATAAGTCAACAGTTGACTAATCAACAAAGAGAAAGAAAATGTTAAAAAAACACGTTTCATTCGGATTCATGAATACTCAGATGGGCAGGCTTCACAAGGCCATCCTTGCTGAAAAACTCAAATCGATAGGCATCACCTACGGTCAGGTGGGCTTCATTATGCAGGCAACACGTTATCCGGGCAGATCGCAGGAAGAATTATCTACGGTTTTGAGTGTGGATAAAGCTGCCACTGCTAGAGCTGTGGCAAAACTGATCAAGCAGGGTTTGCTTTACCGGGAAGAAAACCCGGAAAATAAGCGGCAAAAACTGGTTTACCCCACTGAAAAGGCACTGTCGATTCGCGAAAACTTACATCGGGAATTAATGGAAAGTAATAAGATAATGATGTCCGGTCTTTCAAATGATGAATCTGAGATGCTGATTAAATTGATGGTTAAAGTCATTGATACGAGCCGTGAAAATCTCGATATGCCTCGTGTTTGGGATTATTTATAGATATTTCAGGAGAATATAATGGATGATGCAAAGAAAAGAGCTGTCATATTCACAGTGGCGGTAACCCAGTTCACCATGCCGTTCATGTTTTCGGCAGTGGGTATTACCCTTCCGGTCATGGGACATGAATTCGGAGCCAGCGGCCTTGACCTCAGCCTGGTTGAATCGGTCTATATCGGTAGTGTAGCCGCCCTGCTGCTACCCTTTGGTAGATTGGCGGATATGCACGGCAGGCAGCCCATGTTCAGGCTGGGAGTGTTTTTGTTTTCAATTTTTACCATGTTGATCGGATTTGCCCAGAATATTGAGACCGTTATCGGATTGCGTATGATTCAGGGGATGGTCGGCGGTATGGGTATTGCCACCAATATGGCCCTGCTTACCAATTCTGTACCCAAGGAAGAGCGGGGCAAAGCAATGGGCTTGGCTGTGGCCGCTGTCTATGTGGGGCTTTCCGCCGGACCATATGTGGGCGGGCTGGTAACTTCACATCTCGGCTGGCGTTGGTTGTATTTTCTGGGCATGATTCCACTGGGGATTTCCTACTACGTTGCCCGGCGCAATCTTAACGGTAAATTTCGTCCCTCGGATGAAAAATTTGATTTTCCCGGAAGCATAGTCATTGCTCTGTCTGTTGCTGCAATTGTTTTCGGTGGAACCAGTCTCGGTGCCGGGTGGTTCGGCCCGGTGACTTTGATTGCAGGATTGCTCGGAGTTGCCCTGTTCATCTACATGCAGGATAAGTCTGACCATCCTTTGGTCGAGTTGACCCTGTTCAAGGAGAGACGGGATTTCTCTGATGCCGCTCTGGTGCAATTCATCAACTATGCCGGGACATTCGGTATTGTATTTTTGTTCAGTCTGTATATGCAGTCCGTTAAGGGCTTCACTCCTCATGATGCCGGACTGGTGCTGGTGATTCAGCCTCTGGTGCAGGCTGTGCTTTCGCCCCTCTGCGGCAGACTGGCGGACAGGTTTTCCCCGCGGGTATTGGCTTTGCTGGGTATGTTGGCCTGTACAGGCGGGACTATCATGGGGGCCATGGTTACTTCGCATACCGGACTTCCTTATTTATACACCATGTTTGTGGTATTGGGGATCGGTTTTGCTCTGTTCTCATCCCCGAACATGATCATTCTCATGAGCAGTGTGCCGCCGTCCCGCTACGGTTTTGCCTCGGCAATCTCCGGGGGCTTGCGTACTTTGGGCATGGTTTTCAGTATGGTTATCATCGCCATTTTTCTTTCAACCATCATGGGAAAAGCTCCGGTAAGCCCTGAATCAGCTGTGGATTATCTGAATGTAATGCGTTTTTCATTGTCCACCCTTGCTGTTTTGTGTGGAATCGCGGTGTTCATTTCCATTCGCGCGGTATTCAAAAGGCAAAGAGTTGCCAAGGACGGTCTTTGTGTGCAATCTGCCGGGAACAGCAAGGAGGGCTAATGGCGGAAATTAATATATGCGCAGCAGATATTCTGGGCGCGGCAAGCAAATCCGGGCGCAAGCTTAAAGATAATCCGGCGCAGGATGAAGGGTTCAAGGCTGCAACCGATCAGGCAAGGATTTTAGCATATTACATGACCTTGCTGGTCAAGTGGAACAAGTCCATGAATCTGGTCGGGCCGCAGAGCTGGGAAGAGGTCTTCCGTTCCCTGATTATCGACAGTCTGCATCTGGCGGATTTTCTGGATAGGCTGGACCTGCCCGCCGATCCCGTTTCTCTTGATCTGGGAGCCGGAGCCGGGCTGCCCGGAATCCCTTTGCGTACTCTCTGGCAGGCCGGTGATTATCATCTTGTGGAAGCGCGTGAGAAGCGTTGTATTTTTATGCGTACTGCCCTGCGCATGATGAAGCTTCCGCGTACCAATGTTTTTCAAGGCCGTGCGGAGAAATTTCCACAGGAAACACTTCCCGCAGACCTGATTCTCAGCAAGGCTTTCATGCCTTGGAAGGAGCTTCTGGAATTCGTAAAGCCCATGCTGGCCGAGCAGGGCAGGATTGTAGTTCTTTCGAATGATCCCGCGCCTTCAGCTCAGGAGCTTGAAGCTTTGGGGCATGAGCTGGAAGATTCCATGCAGTACAAGGCCGGGCACAAAAAACACCATTTCTGGTGTTTACGCAGAAAGTAACAGCCTTCCCTTCTCCTCTATACTTCTTTTCCCAAAACGCATTAGTTGGGATATGTGAAATTTGTTGAGAAATAAAAAGCGGCCTTGATTCGGATGAATCAAGGCCGCTTTTAGGTAAGATAATTACTTCTCTTCTTCCTGTCCTGCTCCTGAAAGTGCATCCAGCAGGCCGCCTTTGAATATCAGCTTGGTGGCGTGTTCGTCGGCTATCTCTGCCACGTCCATGAGTTTTTCAAGGAAGTCGAGAATTTCAAACCGCTTTTCTTCGGTGCCGTTATCAAATTCAAATTTCATATCACCGGAAGTCATGTATTCTTCCAGTTTTTCAAGGTAATCCATCTTAAGCATAAGAGTCTCCAGTTGCAGGTAGTTCTCGCAAAATTTATATATCCCAAACGGCAAAGCCTAATGAAAGTTTTTGGGATTCTAGCACTAGCTCTTAGACAAGCGGTCTTTCCGCGAGTCTTAGAGATAGCGACAGTGAATCAAACCCTTTTTTCAAAAAGGGTTTAAGCCGCCGGAGGCGAAATCAAATCGATAAAAGCGCGCAGCGCATCAAATCTTTCTAAACATGGTGATAAGGCGATCCGCGAAGTATGGAAGCAGCGCGGTAGAGCTGCTCAAGGAGCATGGTCCGGGCCAGCTCGTGAGGCAGGGTCATCTTGCTCAGCGACAGTTTGACTCGGGCTGCATTCTTGACTTCATCGGCCAACCCGAAAGGCCCGCCGATGACGAAAGTCGGGGTCAGGTTAGGATCTTCAGACCAGCGCTGTAATTGCTTGGACAGCTCAACTGAGGTCATTTCCTTGCCCTTTTCATCTAGGCAGATGAGCAGGTCCGAAGGTTTGACCTTAGCCATGATGGCCTTGCCTTCATGCTGGACCTTATCTCTGGGGGGCAGCTTGCCGGGAGCATCCTTGAGGATGGTTTCTTCCAGTTTGTGAAAGCGTCCAAGTTTTTTGGTGTAATGGGCGCAAGCATCGCGGAAAAAAGGTTCCTTGATTTTGCCGACCCATACAAATCTTATTTTGCTCATGATTAAATTTGTTTAAGTGTTGCTTCCAGTTTGCCGTTTTCAATGGAGACAAGCACGTAGCCGCCGCCGGAGGCCATGCCGGGATTGAATATTCGGGATTTGCCGATGTTGTCTTCGCCGCTGGCTTCATGGATGTGTCCGCAGAGAACGATGTCCGGCTGATGCTTTTCAATGAAACTGCGTACAGACTTGCTGCCTACATGCATTCCATTTCCGATGACGTCGAGTTTGGTATTAAAAGGAGAATCGTGAACCACAAGGATCAGCTGTTTATATTCTCCGAGACGGGCATAGGTTTCTTCAAGAAAGCGGGTCATCTCTTCTTCGGTTATTTCACTGGGAGTTCCGAAAGGAGTAGGAATGGAGCAGCCTACACCCATAATTTTTATGTCTTGTGCAAGTTCGCGGACTTCACAATGCAGATTTGCTCCTTTCCCCTTAAGAAAATCAGTGACATTGTTTCTGTCCATATTTCCCAGCTGAGCGAGGATATTCTTGTTCCTGCTGGAGATGGTGTCCCAGATCCTTTCAATTGTCCCGGCCGGGGAGTGGTTGGTCAGGTCTCCGGTGATGATCACCCCGGAAGCTTCTTCAAGTCCCGGTAGTAGTTCAACGAATTTGAGGCTTTGGTGTATATCACCGAAAGCGATCCAATCTTTCTTGGATTCAGACATGTCGCCTCCGTTTGTAAATAGCTCAGTTGTTGATTTTATTCATTGTTTCCAGAAGTCAGTTGAATACCATTAATGGTCTTAAAAACCAATGGCGGTCCAGTCCCTGAGCTGGTCAGGATGAGTATATTTTCGGTATTGTCGCACTTGGTGATTGATCTTTGTTACATAGTTGTGCTTAGTTTTCTTATCCCATGATTAAAACTGAGGAACAGGTGGCGGATTTGGATAAAGAAATTATCAGGCGGCAATTGTTGGAAAAGCGTTCCGCCCTGCTCGGGCAGGACGTTAAATCCATGAGCCGCAACATAGTGAATACGGTATTGTCCCTTGAACAATGGGGGCGTGCAGAGGAAGTGCTGCTTTATTGGCCTATCAGAAATGAAGTAGATATCCGGCCTTTACTTGAAAATGCCTGGAATAGCGGCAAGAGGCTGTTTATGCCCTGTTGTCGCAAAAATGAGCCGGGGCAGATGGATTTCGGTGTGGTCCGCGCTGAGGCTGATCTTACTTCCGGTTCATTCGGCATCAAAGAACCCTGCCGGACTCGTTGCGAATTCCCGGATGCGGTTTCACCTGATCTGATTATTGTTCCCGGTGTGGGGTTTGATCGCAGTGGGTTCAGAATAGGATTCGGGGGCGGATATTATGATCGTTTTCTGGCCCGCCCGCAGAAAGATGCGTTTCTTTCTGTAGGGGTTTGCTACGATTTTCAGCTGGTGGAAGGCTTTCCCGTGGAACCGTGGGATAAAAATGTGCAGTTGGTCTGCACTGATAAGGAATTAATATGGCAAAGATAAATTTTATACCTTTTGTATTTCCGGGGCTTGAAAAGGTCTCGGTTGTTTTCAGTACCAGAGAGGGCGGCAACTGCAAGGAGCCGTTTGCTGGTGGCAATATTTCCTACGATGTCGGCGATGATGCTTACGATGTACGTGCCAACCGTACAGAACTGGCCGCTACCCTTGGTATTGCCCATTGGCATGAATGCATTCAGGTTCATGGGGATGTGATGCATTATGACCTTGAGGAAGGTTCTCCGGCAGATCCTCCCAGCCTAAAAGGGGACGGCCTTGCCACTTTTTCTGCGGGGCATGCCCTTGTTATTAAAACAGCAGACTGCCAGCCGATTATGATTGCCCACAAGAACGGGGATTTCGTAGCCGGCTTGCATAACGGCTGGCGGGGCAATGCCATTAACTTTCCCGCCAAGGGTGTTGCGGATATCTGCGAACGTTACAGCTGCGATCCAAAAGACCTGCTGGCTGTGCGTGGTCCCAGCCTCAGTCCTGCACTTGCCCAGTTCGTTAATTTTGAATCTGATTTCAAGCCGGGGTTTGAACCATATTTTGATCAGGAGACCAGCACTGTTGACCTCTGGAAACTGACCATTGATCAATTGGTGGGAGCCGGATTGACCCGGCGCAATATTCATTCCCTTGATTTATGTACTTATTCCATGGCGGATAGTTTCTTTTCCTATCGCCGTGAAAAGAATACCGGACGTCAGTGTTCATTGATTTGGATCAAATAGGTATTTTGCTTTGAAGCATAAGAAAATCCCCCGCAAAGCTTAACCACTTTGCGGGGGATTTTTAATTGTTTATGTCAGTGAAGGCTAATTGTTGTCTGCTTTCTCAATAAGCTTGAAGACCCTTTCAGCCAGCTGGTTGATTTCAGCTTTTGAAATCTGGTCGTCAGCACCAACGGATTCCCCTTTGTGGAAAAGGGTATCGGTGATGATGGAGGAACAGAGCAGTACCGGGAGATGGCGCAGTTCGGGGTCGTCCTTGATGCGTTTGGTCAGGTTGTGACCGTCCATGACCGGCATTTCAATATCGGTGACCATAATGTCCAGATAGTCGTTGATGGTTTTGCCTTCGGCTTCAGCTTTTGCTTTCCATTCAACAATCTTGTCCCAGGCAGCCTTACCGTTATGGGTTCTGGTTACCCGGAATCCGGCATCTTCGAGCATCTGGCCGATCATGCGACGGATCATGGTGGAGTCGTCGGCGATAAGGGCCTTGAGCTGGCGTTTTTCAATCTTGTCGACCAGAGAAGCTTCCGGCACATCGGTGAGATCCATGTCCGGGTTGAGGTCGGCAACGATTTTTTCAAGGTCGAGCAGGAATACAATACGTCCTTCAAGCTTGACCACCCCGGTGATGGAGTTTGCGGTCAGCGAGGAAACCTGCCTGCTCGGCGCTTCTACCTGTTCCCAGCTGATGCGGTGGATTCTGGTCACACCGGAAACAAGGAAGGCAGTGGAAATTTTATTAAATTCAGTGACGATTACCTTGGGTGCTTCGTCTTCAATTCTGTTTTTACCGACCCTGCGGCTTAAATCGATCAGGGGGATAATTTCCGACCTGAGATCGAATGCACCCAAAACGGCATCGTTTGCCGCATCAGGCATATCAGTCAACTCAGGCAAGCGAATGATCTCGACGACCTTGGCAACGTTGATGCCGTAGTAGTTACGGCGGGTTGAACCGTCATGAACATTGTCAACTTCGTCAATATAAAATTCAACTATTTCAAGCTCATTGGTGCCTGATTCAAGTAGAATATTCGTTTGGGACATTGGCATCCTCCCCTGGGAAAATAATGTATCAAGCCTGCATCATGTTACAAAGCAACCTTTGCTCAAATTAATGTTAGCCTGAAATGCTTGTTTATGAAAGATTTTTTTCATCTTCATATTTAGATTAGTAAATTTAGTTCCAGTTTAAACAGGGAAAAAAGTCAACTGACTTTTTGTGAAAATTGAAAGAAACACGAAAAAAATAACACGGGAAGCAAAATTAGACCAGACTAGCGTATATTTTGTTGTAGTCGTCGATCATCCTTACATGTGAATATCGTTTTTTTCCTTTATGAAAACCTCGACTGCCCATTTCTCTGGCAGCTCTACTGTTTTGCAATAGCATAATTACCTTTTCGGTAAAAATTGTTTTTTCATAAGGGGGAATCAGGAGACCGTCCTCCCCATCTGAAATTTGTTCTACCACACCGCCCACGGCGTAACTTACAGCAGCAAGGCTCTGGGCCATGGCTTCCAGTATGATCAGGGGGTGATTGTCACCCAGTGTGGGGTAGGCCAGCACATCCGCTGCGGCCAGAAATTTTGCAAGGGTGCTGCTGTCTACATAAGGAATGGAAATAAAATCCCCGTCCCTGCTGTTTTCGCTGCCCCCGATGGCAAAACAGAGAGCTTCAGGCACAGCTGATTTGATTGTCGCCCAATAATTTTTCCATTGCGGACCTGATTTGTAGGCGGCCTGCATTCCTCCGTGGGCCACGAAAAGCATGACTTTTGAGGCCGGGTGGATCCCCAGTTCTCTCCGGGAGTGGATTTTGTCTGCTGGGTTTTCCGGCCACGGTATGCCGTTGGGGATTATTTTAGGTTTTAAATCCGGATGAGCTTTGCGGGCCTGTCTGCCCAGCCACCCGGAAGGGCAGACCAGTACGGCATCTGAATCAATAATAGCTGCGATGCGTTCGCCACGTACTTTTCGGGATTCCGGGAATTTTCTCGGGCAGAGGTTGCATTCCCGTTCAAATTCCGGGCAGTCCATGGGTGAAGCACAGCCTCCGGTAATCATCTGGGAATCATGCAGGGTGATTACTGTTTTGCAGTCCTCTGGCAGGGAGCGCAGGAAGAGTGCAGGGTCAGTGGAGGTATGCAGGTGAACGATGCTGTTTTCAGGGATCTCCTGAGCAGCATCCTGCGGTGAAGTCAATTCCTCACTGGAAATTTCTGATGCTTCGAAAGAATGCAGTGAGTTGTGTCCCCGCTCCAGTAATCCCTGATGGAGCAGCAGGGCTACCTTTGCAGCACCGCCGCTTTTTTTTAGGATAGTATGATGCACTACGGTCCGGTTCAGCATACTTTTTCCAGAATATCGTGCTTCAGGCTCCAGAGAATATGGAACCGGGCGTCGTTATCGCTCATTTTTCCGGCGATTGATTTAATTTTTTCTTCGAGCTGGTCAGCGGTCAGCGGTTTGCGGGCAAAGAAAGCCATCTTGCGTATAACTTCTTCGTTCAGAAGTCTGTCCACTCCTTTATAAATGAGCGGGAATTCCCGGCCTTTGTAAATGGCCATTCCGGTGGTTCCGGTGACCAGTTTTGTTTTCGGATTTAAGACTTCCGTGGGATAATGGGAAAATGTTTCCCCCAGCCGGACCTGAACCGGGTGAAGTATGTCACGCAACTCATTCTCATCCACCGGGACCGTATTCAGCTCTTCCCAGAGTGAAACATGCTGTTTAACCACTTTGGTCCAATTGAATTTGTCCCGGACCCGTTTTGCCCCCGCAGCACCCATCTTTGATCGTAATTGAGCATCGTTGATAAGTTTTTCCAGTGCCGCAGCCAGTTTCGGGGTGTTCACAGCTGTCTGCTGGGCCATGAGCAGGTGGTAGTGGTTGTCAAAGCAGAGCGGTGCTATGATGTCGAGATCAGGTGTGGCTT
Source organism: Desulfovibrio sp. JC022 (assembly GCF_010470665.1). Lineage (NCBI taxonomy): Bacteria > Pseudomonadati > Thermodesulfobacteriota > Desulfovibrionia > Desulfovibrionales > Desulfovibrionaceae > Desulfovibrio > Desulfovibrio sp. JC022. The sequence continues at coordinate 166,696 of NZ_VOPZ01000009.1, forward strand.
CAGGGCCGATTGTTTCGATGAGTATTCCGCTTTCGCCGTTAATCACCAGATCTTTGTAACCGTCATAATCGGAAGCAATGACCGGGAGGCCTGATGCTCCGGCTTCCAATACGGTCAGCCCGAAGGTTTCCTGCGGATTATCGGAGATGGAAACAAAGATGTCTGCTGCCCGGTAAAGATCCAGTTTTTTGTCATCGGAAGGACATCCGATAATAGAGAGTTCCAAGCCCATGTTGCGGCCTAACTGAGCAAGGGTGGCCGGAAAATCATCATCTTCATCGATCCATCCGCCCAGCATGACCCGTACTTTGGTCCGTTCTATTCCTGATGCAAAGAGCTTTTGCAGGGCGCGCAGCAGCGGCAGAATGTCCATCTTGGAATAATGAGCGATACGGCCGAAGACGAGGATGTTAACCCTTCCGTCAGCAGCGTCAATGCCGAGATTCCTTTTAGCCTGAGCCTTTAAATGTTCATCCGGCGGAGTTAATTTCCCCGGATTGATTCCCAGCGGAATTTTTTTGATCTGCGGTGAAGGGTGTGTCTCTTCACTCAATCCCAGCCCTTCGCGCAGGTGCTTGAAATATTTTTCAACAACCTGCACTCCGGTGCTGGAGGTGGTCACAATACAGTCCCGCTTGGTCGTGCCCTTCCATAGATAATTGAGGAAAAATGATCCGTAGTTGCTGTAACTTAAGGAATGGGTGGTCCCGGTAATGGGGAAAATGTTCTTTCCGTATTTATTGCGGACCCGGGCCAGATGGGCAGGATAGTTGATGCAGTCTGACTGGTGGAAGCAGAAATATTTACGGCTGGCTATTTCTGCGGGCAGATCCCGGCGATCCATAATTTTGACTCTGCCTTGCTCGAATATGGCCGGATAGCTGTTTTGGAAAAAGGAAGTCAGGCCTTGCCTGCCGCCTGCCCCGGAGAGAAAGAAATGATATTCGTCAAAAGGGTCCAGTCCAAGTAATCCATTGAGGAAACCCATGTTTGCGACTTTTCTTCCCAAAATAGGTCCGCTTTCGTAGAATGGGTCCAGACTACCCCATATTCTTTGAGTTTTCATACGTTATTTCAAGCCACATTTGGCCTGCTCTTGTCAAAGGATTTATTTGCCGCACCCTTGTTCTAAAGGGTGACGGATTTCCGGCACTCTTTTCCTTTATATAAATGATAAGAGGTTTGCTGCGTTCTGCCATACTGCTGTTAAAAATTTATAAAAGCATGTGTTTCAAGTGTCTAACGTACCGTTCTAAAAGCTTTTATCTTTGTCTATTCGTTCTTTTTAACATCTAGGCTGTTCCTGTTTTACTTCTCTTGAGATTGGCTGGCCCCCTTTTTGCAAAAATACGGGTGGAAAATTGTTTCTGACAGCTTAATCAAGGAGACCAGTAATGAAAAGAGGAAGCAGACCTGAACTGCTTTGGGGGTTCGGTCTTAATAGTAGTGAAGCCGGTAAAATCGAGGATTCCCTCGGTCCCGGATTCTTTTTGAGAAATTTTTCCGAGCGTTCCCTGCCCGGTGAAAAGGAACTCAGCAATAATGAAAAGCCCGCCGCGACCTGGATTCCGCAAAGAGTCTGGGATGAACTGCCTGAAGAAAGGCGTTCGGCATACCGCAACCTTGAATCCACACAGCGTATTCTGATTCAGGATGACATGAATCACGCTGATCTGGAAAAGGTGCTGGAAGATGGTTTTCTTGCTGTAGTCAGCTCTCCGCTGACCAGTTCCAAGGTGCAGGACGCTTTATTCAGGGCCAAGGAAATTTCCGGTCTTTACGGTGATCTTTACCGCATGACCGAGGAAATCATCCTTGAGCGTGAATTGCTTTCCCGTAAGACTGAACAGCTCATGTTCCTGAATACCGTGCTTTCCAATGCCACCGAGCGTCTTGAAGTGGCGGATATTCTCGGTCAGGCTGCTGAGGATCTCAAGATGCTTCTGCCGGTTTATTCCGTGCAGGGTGCTTTTTGGGATGTTTTGCCTACTGGAAAGCATATTGATGCTGAAATTTTTATCAATCCCGGTCAGGTCGAGAACGTCCAGAACGAGTGGATTGAATTGATGATTGAAAATGTAGTCGCACTCAGCGGTATGGAAGTTTCCAGCTACAATATGTCTGAAACCGTTCCTCCGGGCAGCAATTCCATGGTCTACAGCCCCGGTTCCGGAAGGATTCTGGCTCTGCCGCTGGTGGCCCGTGGTGATAAGTTCGGTTGTCTGGTCATGCTCTGTGAACGAAATGTCAGGCTGGCCAAGGATCAGGTTGCCACGCTTAATGCAGCGGTCAATCATCTTTCTCTGGCTCTTAGCAACGCTATCATGTTCAACAAGATCAAGACCCGCGCTAATCGTGACGGACTGACCAGAGTTTACAACCGTCGCAGTTTTGATGAAAGGCTGGTTGAAGAATTTAAGCGTCACCAGCGTTTGAACACTGATCTTTCCCTGCTCATGGTTGATCTCGATCATTTCAAGGCAGTGAATGACACTTACGGTCATATGGCCGGGGATATGGTGCTTGAAAAAGTTGCCCGCATATTTGAAAAAACTTTCAGGTCCACTGACTTCATCGCCCGCTACGGCGGTGAGGAATTTGTGATCCTGCTTCCGCATACTAAGGAAGAACAGGCCGAGATGCTGGCTGAACGGGTCAGAGCCAAGATTGAGGCCAGTACCATGACCTATCAGGATAAAAGCTTTAACGTAAGCGCGAGCATCGGTGTCTCTTCTGTGTGTCCCGGCAGTCTTGAAAAAGACAGTGAAATTGTACGCAAGGCCGATGAGGCTCTTTATGATGCCAAGATGCAGGGCCGTAACCGGGTGGTTGTTTCCCCCATGCGCCCTAAGCTGAGAATTATGTAATTTACGAGGTTTCCTTCAGCCTATAGCTGTCAGGCTGAATCAAGGGGTCCCGGTTGTCGGGGCCTCTTTTTTTTTGCTAAAAGGTAAAGAAACGTTCTGGTTATATATCTCTGTCTGGTTGTTATGTTATTTGTATTTTCAGAATACTTAAAAAACTGAATGGCTTTTCAATTTGATTTGGGCTAGGAGCAAGGTCTTGGCTCATCAGGAGCCGTCTTTATTATGCTGCGGTGTTTTTGAGATATGTTTTCCTCACGGAATGGCCGTACAGGAGTTAATTATGAATGAATTATTATGGCTTGGCTTTGCGGTCATGGACCTGAGCCTCGTACTTGTTATTTATAGGTTTTTCGGAAAAATAGGCTTGTTCGGCCTGATCGTTTTCAATCTGATTCTCTGCAATATTCAGGTATTGAAGACCATTGAACTTTTCGGGATGACGACCACTCTGGGGAATATCCTTTATGCCAGTGTCTTTCTTTCCACTGACATGCTCAGCGAATTTTACGGTAAAAAAGAAGCAAAAAAGGCCGTTTATCTAGGGTTTGTGGTCCTGGTCATGGCTGTTGTTTACATGCAGCTGGCCCTAATGTTTACTCCGGCAGCAGATGATTTTGCCCAGCCCCACCTTGAAGCTATTTTCGGGTTTCTGCCCCGTATTGCGCTTGGAAGCATGGCCGCTTATATTGTCTCCCAGCTGAATGATGTTTATATTTTTCATCTGCTCAAAGAGAAGATGGGCCAGCGTCACCTCTGGCTGCGTAATAACGCATCCACACTGCTCAGTCAGTTTCTGGATTCATCTGTATTCTGTTTTGTAGCTCTGTGGGGCCTTTTCCCCTTTGAGGTCTGGGTGGAAATTCTTTTTACTACCTACCTGTTTAAGGTTATAGTGGCGGTTATGGATACTCCTTTTCTGTATCTGGCCCGCCGGATGCACTCCCGTTTGTCCGAGGCTTGATCGCCTGTTTTTGAGCTGTACTTGCCCTTGAGGACAATTCTTATTTTATTTTCAAAAAACGAGGCTGCCAATGAGTAAAATGTTCGGAAAATCAGTTCCTTTTTATAAAATGCAGGGTTGCGGCAATGATTTCGTGATTATTGATAACCGTGAACTGGGCGTACCGGTTGAGAAGATGCCTCTCTGGGCTGAGAAGCTTTGCCAGCGCGCTTTCGGTGTTTATGCTGATGGTCTGTTTTTTATTGAAAATGCACCGGAAGGTTCCGGTCTTGATTTTATCTGGCAGTTCTATAATTCTGACGGTTCAAGGGCGGAAATGTGCGGCAACGCATCCCGTTGTGCCGGCAGGCTGGCCCATGCATTGGACATTGCCGGGGAGCAGCATGTTTTCGGCTCAGATGCAGGCCCCATAAAGGTACAGGTTTTTCCAGTTCTGGAAGAAGTTAAGGTGCAGCTTACCCCGCCCGAAGGATTGGCAATAAAGCAGACTCTGGAGATTGACGGGGAAGAGTATGAATATCACTTTGCCAACACAGGTGTTCCGCATGTTGTCGTGCAGGTTGCCGATGTTGAAAATGTGGATATCAAAAAACTCGGCGCAGCTTTCCGTTATCATGAAGCCTTTGCTCCGGCAGGAACTAACGTGAACTTCGTCCAGATCGATGATAACGACAGTCTTATCGTGCGTACCTATGAGAGGGGCGTTGAAGATGAAACCTATGCCTGCGGAACCGGGGTCAGCGCGGTGCAGGTTACCCTTCATGAGCAGGGCTTGACCGATGCAGCTGTGCGGGTCCGAACCTCCGGCGGTGAGATTCTCAAAGTTATTATTGAAGATGGTAATGTGTTCTTGCAGGGTGGAGCAGAGCTTACCTTTTCTGGTGAGGTCTATCTTGAATCCCTGGGAATTGAATAGCATAGCAGGTTGATTTTTCGTGAAATGGGCACCGCATTTTTTGCGGTGTCTTTTTTTCCTATTTTCAAAAACATACCTGAATAGGCTAAAATTTAATATAGCTGAAATCAGTTCTTGCAAGGGATGAGTATTCCTTGTATAGCCTTGTTTTCGCAATGGTAATGATTTGTTGGATAATGAATTTTACTGTTTTTCAGTAAATAGTCTTGTTTTTCAAGAATAGGTGTAAAGGTCCATTGCGGATTTGAATGCTAATAGTCTGAAATTAAAGTGTTTAATGTATGTGTGTTATTGCATAATAAACTGGCATGGATTTAGCTAGTATTAAGAGTGATAATAAACACAAAATAATGAACTAAGGGAGAGATAAAATGGCAAATAATGAACTTACCAAGCTTTTGCAGGATGTTGTACTCAAAAATGACAAGCCTGCACGTGATGTGGCAACCGAAATCAGCAAGCCTTACCCCACCCTTCTTCGTGAGATTAATCCCGAAGATAAAGGTGCAAAGGTCGGTGTTGAAGAACTGATTCCCATCATGAGAGCTACCGGTAGCATCCGTCCCCTGACCAGACTTGCAAACATCATGGGCTACGTGCTGGTCCCCATGGACATAAACCCTGAAGATCCCGATGAAGCCAACTACATGGCTCTCGATCTCATGGACGGTTTCGGCCGCTACTCCAAGGCTCTCAAAAGCGCCTTGCAGGCTGATCCCTCTGACGAACTGGTAGATTCCGTAGAACAGGAAGGCTTTGAAGCTATCACCGCTATCCTGACCATGGTTCACTACCTGCGTAAAAGATCTGAAGAAGAAAAAGCCAAGAACGCACCCCGTCTTGCTCAGGTAAGCTAGCAGACGGTTTGCATCCGGCACTTTCTTGACCGTCTGCGAAACGATCAATAAAGCACCATCAAAAAAATCCCCGACAGTTAATACTGTCGGGGATTTTTTCGTTCAGCAGCCTGCGATTTTCATCAAAACCGCTGGTGTCTGAAAAAAGATCAGCAGTTATGAACGTCCTTGTTGATGTAGAAGCAGAGATCGAAGAGGTTGTTAACCATCTGGTCTACAAGGTGGTCCTGTTCCGGGCATGGTTCCTGAGTGTTCACTGTCTTATTGATTATTTTTGCAAATAATACCGAAACAAGTTCGTCGTCTTTGTTGCTCCAATACTTGGTCGCTGACGCAGCTTTGTTATCAAATCCGTGATAATACATACACTCCTCCGTGAGTGGGGACATCGGCCGGGCAGAAATTTACCCGCCGGTTCATACTTTTGCTATCGGCAGGCTAAGGCAATCACTTTACATGAAATTGAGATATTTTTTAGAAATGCTGCAAAATGCCTGCGGTCATTGATTTAATCATATAAAATAAATACAAGGGAGAGGTAGGTGTCACTGCGCCTGTTCCCTGATATGATGGAACCCATGTAATCTGTAATAAAAGTAGCGCTGCCTGAGCGTTTGGCGGTGCCGGGATGTATTCGATGCGTTTTTCCCTCAGAAGAAAGATAATCGCCATTGCCTGCGGAGCCGCAATCATTCCTATTGTGGCCATGTTTATCATTACCGACATCCTTGAGGACCGCTTGCAGGACTGCATGAAGGGTGAGGTCCGTTCTCTTATTGAATCCCATGTTTCCCAGTTGACTGGTGATCTTTATGAAGAGTGCCGCACCGCAGACCAGTTGCTCTCAGCAGAGACTGAAAGGGCGGCTATGGCATTGGAAACATTTATGGGCAATCTCGGCCGGGTGCAGGTCTTGAAGAGAGTCTCGGACTGGCCGGTGAATAACCACCGTATTGAGGGTGTTGCCGAGCTAACAGTCCCGGTGTTGACTTTGGGGAATGATGAATTTTCCTATGCTAAACGCAAAGGAAAGCCGTTACCTATGCTGGTGAAGGCGAGCCGTATTTCCGGGGCTTATTGTACTGTTTTTCAACGTTTGAATCCCGAAGGTGATATGCTGGTGGTCGATACCACCGCACCTGCGGAGAATTCTAACTGGAAGCTTGGGGATATTTTTTACTCTCTCGGCGATGACGGTAAGGTTGAATCAGCCATTGATGATGTTCTTTCCGGGCGCACCGCCAGACGGTATGGCGATCTTGATCATGGTGCCCGTTTCACCATTTATGTGCCTTTGCGGGATCAGGAAAATTATGTGACCGGGATGATGGCTGTTTATATGGGTGATGAAATTTTGCAGGTATTGCGCAAGTCCATGCTTAAAACTTCCATCGGTAAAACCGGGTATATCTGGGTTATCGGCACCAAGGGGGATAGCCGGGGACACTACATTGTTTCCAATTCGCCTAAAAATGACGGTGCCCACGTGGATGCTGTCGGCGGGCAAAAGGGGTTTGTGCATGAGATTCTCGCTCAAGCGGTAGAGGCCGGAGAAGGGAAGCTCAGCAGCAAAACATATGTCTGGAGAACCGGGCCGGATGATGAAGGCCGGGATAAACTTTCTGTATTTACCTATTTCAAACCTTGGGGCTGGGTCATCGGAGCCGGGGTCTATCTTGATGAGTATCAGGGTATCACCGGACGTTTGACCGGAGTGCTGGATTATCTGGTGCAGTGGCTGGTCATCACCGGGTTGGTGCTGCTGGTTATTACCCTTGGAGTCTCCTTGTATGCCAGCGGATTGATCGCTGATCCGGTCAGCCATATGGTCGAACTGGTCAAGATTATTGCTTCCGGTGATCTGCACAAAGCCCGGGAAACCATAGCCATGGTGGATGAAAATTGCCCCAATGCCCGCAAGGCAGTGCGTAACGCCGAACATCCTGAAAAAATAGATGAAACCGGACAACTCTACCTTGCTGTGAAGGATATGGTCGATGCTCTTTATTCCCTGATCGGGCAGGTGCAGCGGTCAGGTATTCAGGTGACGACCTCCTCTACGGAGATTGCAGCTTCCGCTAATCAGCTGGAAGTGACGGTCAGCCAACAGGCCACCGCAACCACTCAGATAAGTGCCACAAGTGCTGAAATTTCTGCCAATTCCGGTGAGCTTGCCGGGGCCATGCATCATGTAAATGATGCCGCTTCCAGTATGGATAAGCTTGCTTTTGAAGGTCAGGATGGACTTAAGACCATGATCAGGATCATGGATGATTTGAGCACGGCCACGACCACCATTACCGGCAAGCTTGATGAAATCAATGACCGGGCCAATGCTATTGAAGGTATCGTCAATACCATTACCAAGGTTGCCGACCGGACTAATCTGCTCTCCCTTAACGCTGCCATTGAAGCGGAAAAGGCCGGAAAGTTCGGTCAGGGTTTTTCTGTTGTTGCCGCTGAGATCCGGCGTCTGGCGGACCAGACATCTGTTGCCGCCCTAGAGATCGAAGATATGATCGGCAACATGCGCAGTTCAGTTGATTCCGGGGTGGATGAGATGGAAAGATTCGCTTCGGATGTGCGTTTCGGTGCGGATAAGGCGGGCAAGCTGGGTAAAAAGCTGGAAGGTATTATGACCGGGGTCCGGGAACTCAATCCCCGAATCGAGCAGGTTAATGACGGTATGACCGCGCAGGCTGAGGGAGCCGGGCAGATCAGTGATGCCATGTCCCAGCTTTCCGAGACCGCTTCGGATACCTCAGATGCCCTTTCGGAATTCAACCGGGCCACATCCCAGCTTAACGAAGCTGTACAGGGTTTGCGTGGTGAAGTTTCCCGTTTCAAGGTGAGTGAATAAAGATGCTGGTGCTTACATTCAAGATAGGTGAATACATCTACGGCCTTGAGGCTCGCGTTGTGGCGGAAGTGGTTCCCCCAACTGTGTGCAAGGAACTGCCACGCTCGCCGAATTACGTGAAGGGCCTTTTCAATTATCGGGGCAAGGTTACCCCGGTGGTGGATCTTTCCATGCTGGCAACGGATACCCCTTGCGTTTCGCGCATGTCCACCCGGATCATCATCATTGATCTGGCAGATCTTGATACCGGGGAAAAAAGGGATGAGCAATTTCTGGGGCTGCTGGCTGAGAATATCACTGAGACTTTGAAAGTAGCGGATTCGGATTTTGAGGAATCCGGTCTGGAAATTCCCGATGCCCCGTGGCTGGGCAGGGTTGCTCGTATAAACGGGTGCATGTTGCAGCTGCTTAAGCCGCACAAGCTGCTTACTGATGAATTGCGCCGGGTTCTTTTTCCCAAGGATGAACCGGAAGCCGCTCAGGAGTAATGGATGAATCTTGAGCCGTTTCTGAAAATTCTCAACCGGGCCATGGGGCTTGCTCCTGATTCACTGGCCCGTTCCGGGATTGAGCTGGCACTCAAGGCGCGTATGCGTGAGACCGGGCAGAGTGAGAATGGCTATCTCAAGTTGTTGCGGACCTGTGATGGTGAATTGTCTGAGCTGATTGAAGAGATCGTGGTTCCTGAAACATGGTTTTTCAGAGACAGCAAACCTTTTGAACTGCTCTTTGAAACCGCAGCCGGATGCAGGGCTGATGAATTCAGGGTGCTCAGCGCGCCTTGTTCCACCGGGGAAGAGCCTTATTCCATTGCCATGACCCTCATGGGGGCCGGGTTGAGCCAGTTCAGGGTTGACGGGGTGGATATCAGCGAGCGCGCTTTACATAGGGCAAGGGGCGGAATTTATACTGAGAATTCTTTCCGTGCTGAACTGCCGCTTTATGCTGAAAGGTGGTTCCGTAAATGCAAAGAAGGGCGCATGCTTGCGGAGCAGATAAGGGGGACGGTGAATTTCCATTCCGGTAATATTATCGAAGGCTGTCTTCCCCATGGCAGGTATGATGTAATCTTTTGCCGTAATTTGCTGATTTATCTGGATGATAATTCAAGGAAATGTTTGGCCGCTTTGTTAAATGAAAAACTGAAGGATAACGGTTTGCTTTTTGTCGGCCATGCTGAAATTCTTCCGGTTTTTAATGACTGGTTCACTCCGGTCCGGAAACAGGGCACTTTTGCACTGCGTAAGGGAAAGCGCAAAGTTGCAGCTCTGCTCAAACTTCCGGTCTGTCCGCAGCAGGAGTCTGCACGGAGCGATACAGCCGTTCCAAAGATGCACTCCACTGTGCACAGGCCGTTTAAGGCCGTCTCACCGGTAAAACCCGTGGTGCTGCCCCGCAGGGGAGTTCCTGTTGTAAAAGAAGAGCAACCCCGCCAGCCGCCGGTTATTTCGGTAAAAGAGATCAAAGAGCTGGCGGATCGGGGTAAGAGGGCGGAGGCTTTGAACATGTGTGCTGAGCTGCTCAAACAGGATGGGCCGGACCCGGAGTTGTTTCATCTCTGCGGTTTGTTGCATGAATCCGGGGGAAATATTTCAATGGCTGAGGAATACTATGGCAAGGCCCTGTATCTTGAGCCGGATCATATGGAATCTCTGGTGCATCTCGCTCTGCTGCTGGAAAACAGGGGTGAAGCGCGCAAGGCTGAAATTATGCGCAACAGGGCCCGTCGGGCTGAAAAAAGAAATGAGGCCGGATAATGCTTGAGTCCTGCTGGAATACTATAGGTTACGCCGGAGACAGATCCTGTCCCGAGTTGGAACAATGGAGCCATTGCTACCATTGCCCCAATTTTACAAGTGTCGGTCTGTCCCTGCTGGACCGTAAGCCTCCTGAAGGCTATCTGGCTGAGAATACCGAAGCTGTGTCCATTGCCAAGGAAGAAGAGCAGGCTGAGACTTCCGGGGCGGTTGTATTCAGGATCTCCCGTGAATGGCTGGCCCTTTCTTCGCAGGTTTTTGTTTCAGTGCTGGAAAAGCGGACCGTGCGACCGGTTCCACATCGAAACAGCAGGATGTTCCGGGGGCTGACCAGTCTTCAGGGCCAGATTATTCCGGTGGTTTCCGTTCGCGAACTGCTGGGTCTTGAAGAGGAATATCTTACTGAAGAGGAGAAGGGGTTTCGGGTTTACAGCAGGTTTATCTGCGTGGACCGTGGGCTGGGGCGTTGGATTTTTGCGGTGGATGAGGTGCTTGGTGTTCATCATTATCCACCGGACGCGTTGATGGATGCCCCGGCAACTGTGTCCAAGGCCCCGGCGGCGTATACCCGCGGCCTTTTTGAGATAGACGATAAAAGAATTTCACTGCTGGAAGACGAGCTTCTTTTTGAGGCCTTCAACCGCATCATCAAGTAAGGCGGAACTTATGCGCAACAGCCGGACAGGGAGAAGATAGAGTGACGCGAGACATGGCGGATCTTTCTATGCTGGAACTCTTTCGCATGGAGGCGGGCAACCATACGCGGGTGCTGGAAGAAGGCATACCCGGTCTGGCTGCTGACGTTTCCCCGGAAAAGGTGCAGCCTCTCATCCATGCGGCCCACGCCCTGAAAGGGTCTGGCAAGATTGTGGGACTGGCTGAGGCCGTGGATCTTTCGCAGACCATGGAAGCTGTGCTGGACAGATGTTCCGGTGCAGGGGAGTTGCTTGCTCAGCAGGCTGTTGACGGTTTGCTGGACGGTGCGCGTTTTCTGCATTCCCTTGCCGAAGTGGAAGCAGAGAACATGGACGGCTGGCTGGAAGAAAAAAAAGATGAGCTGGTATCCCTGCTTGAGCGTATTGAATCCGGGAAATCCACTGAGAGTCCTGCGGATCATGAGCCGGAACCTGCTCAAATTCCTGAATCCGAACCGGTCTCGCTTGCACAGGAAGAGGTCCGGCCCGAAGAACCGCAAACTCCGCCTGAAGAAATTTCAGCAGTTGAGCCGGTGCAGGCTGCTGCTCCGCCCAAAGAAGATATCCCTCTTGCCGACCTTTCCATGCTCGATCTTTTCCGCATGGAAGCTGAAAGCCATTCCCATGCCCTGAATGAAGGATTGCTGGAGCTGGAAAAAGATCAGGCCCCGGATAAAGTGGAGCCGCTCATGCGTGCGGCCCATTCCATGAAAGGAGCGGCCCGTATTGTGGGGCTGACCGATGCCGTGGCCCTTGCCCATGCCATGGAAGATCTGCTGGTGGCCTGCCAGAAGGGTGATACTGTCCTTGATTCCGGTCAGATTGATCTGCTGCTGGCGGCAACAGATATTTACCGTGATGTTTCCCAGCTTGAAACAGATTCCATTCAGGGATTCTTGAGCGAAAGTAGACCGCTCATGGACCAGTTGGAAAAAGCTTTGCGCGGAGATGAGGAAGCAGCAGCCAAGGTTTGCTCCAAGGTCTGTCCTTCAGGAATGCCGGCTTCGATTGTGGATGTACCGGGCGAACCAGTTACTGAGATTGTGGCTGATGCATCTCCCGAGCAAGGGGAATCCAAAGACGTTTCTGCTGCTCAACCCAAAGCATCACCGACCAAGGAGAGTTCCGCTCCTGCGCAAGGGGGGCGTGCGCCGGAAGATTCTGTGGTCCGTGTTTCCGCCGGAAACCTGAACAGGCTAATGGCCCTTGCCGGGGAAAGCCTTGTGGAGTCCGGCAGACTGGGCGAGTTCGCTTCATCTCTGCTGCGCCTCAAGGGCGGACACCGGGACTTGATGAGGATTCTTGAAGATTCCTGTGAGCGGGTCAGCCACGGTGAAACCGCCGAAGATGTGGTTGATGAACTCAAAGGGGCTTTGGCTGAATGCCAGGTCATGCTGGTTAAGCACATCAATGAATTTGATCTCTACCGCAGGCGCAATGACAATGTTTCCGGCAGGCTTTATCATGAGGTCATCGCCAGCCGCATGCGTCCTTTTTCCGATGGCGGCCGCGGTTTTCCCCGTCTGGTGCGTGATCTGGCCCGTTCGCTGGGCAAGGAAGTGGATTTCGTTATTGAGGGTGATACAACTTCTGTTGACCGCGATATTCTGGATAAGCTGGAAGCCCCTCTTAACCATTTGATCAGGAACGGCGTGGATCACGGTATTGAAATGCCGGATGAGCGTGTTGTTGCTGGGAAGTCTTCCACCGGGACCATCCGGGTGATTGCCGGACACCGGGCCGGAATGCTCTTTATTGAAGTGCGTGATGACGGTCGGGGGCTTGACCCGGAACGGATCAGGGCCAAGGTGGTGGAACGCAAGCTGGCTCCGGCGCGTATGGCAGCAGAAATGAGTCGGGCCGAGCTTATGGAATTTCTTTTTCTGCCCGGTTTCTCCACTGCCGGAAAGGTTACTGAGATATCCGGGCGCGGGGTCGGGCTGGATGTGGTTCATGCCATGGTTCAGGAAGTTGGCGGCACGGTGCGCGCTGATTCAGAGCCCGGACAGGGCATGTCATTTTCCATGCAGCTGCCGCTTACTCTTTCAGTTATCCGCACTCTGCTGGTGAAAATTGCGGATCAGCCCTACGCCCTTCCTCTGAGTCGTATCAGCCGTATTGCTTCCATCTTTCCGGAACAGCTCAAACTGGCCGAGGACCGTCAGTACGTCTCTCTGGACGGGGTCAACGTGGGCTTGGTGCCCGCAGCCCAGATTTTGGGAGTCACCTCGCATCAGCAGGAAGAGGACGGTCTGAAGGTTGTGGTTATCAGTGACCGTATGAACCGTTACGGATTGGTGGTGGATGATTTCTTAGGTGAGCAGGATCTTGTGGTCCGTCCGCTGGATCATAGACTGGGCAAGGTCCCGGATGTGAATTCTGTAGCCATGATGCCCGACGGTTCCCCGGTACTCATCCTTGATGCCGAGGATCTTGTACGTTCCATTGATAATCTTCTTTCCGGCGGAAGGCTGGGCAAGGTGGGTATGGAATCCGCTGAAAGCGGCCCGGTACAGAAGATTCTGGTGGTGGATGATTCACTTACCGTGCGTGAAGTGGAGCGTAAACTGCTGGCTAACCATGGCTATGAAGTGGACACGGCGGTGGACGGTCAGGACGGCTTTAATGCGGTTATTTCAGGTGACTATGATCTTGTGGTTACTGATGTGGACATGCCGCGCATGAATGGTCTGGAGCTGGCCCGCAAAATTAAGGATGATCCGGAACTCAAGTCCATCCCGGTGATGATGGTTTCTTACAAGGACCGCAAGGAAGACAAGCTCCGGGGGCTTGAGGCTGGTGCTGATTATTATTTGACCAAGAGCAGTTTTCATGACGAGACCCTGCTTTCGGCAGTTGAAGACCTTATAGGCGGGGCTGGAAAATGAGAATAGGTATTGTAAATGATCAGGCCTTGGCAGTGGATGTGCTCAAGAAGGTGGTTAGTGCTGCCGGGCACGAAATCGCCTGGATTGCTCATAACGGAGAAAAAGCGATAGAGAAGTGTTGCACTGATGTGCCGGACCTTGTGCTCATGGATCTGGTTATGCCTGTGCTTGATGGTGCCGGGGCCACACAGGGGATTATGCAGAAATGCCCTTGTCCGATTCTGGTTGTTACCGCCAGTATTGAGAGCAATTCTACCAAGGTCTTCGAGGCCATGGGCGCGGGGGCACTTGATGTGGTTACCACTCCCCGTCAGGAAAACGGAGGCATAGAAGGTGGCGATGAGCTTCTTTCAAAAATTTCAGTAATCGGCAAGTTGCAGGGTAACAAAAAAACAAGCCCTGCTCCTAAGCTCATTCCGAAAGTCAGGATGGTTCCTCCTCTGCTGGCAATAGGCAGTTCTACAGGAGGACCTTCCGCTTTAGCCACTTTGCTGGGGGCCTTGCCGGAGGATTTTCCGGCGGCCATTGCCATTGCCCAGCATGTGGACGGACATTTTTCCGAAAATCTGGCTCAGTGGCTGGACGGACAGACCGGGATAAAAGTTGAACTTGCCCGCAGCGGCATGGCTATGCAGCCCGGAAAGGCGTTGATCGCTCCCGGTGACCGGCATATGCGCATGGGGCCGGGGGGCATGGTTGAATTGACCAGCGGTCCCGGTGAGAATTTATACGTGCCCTCTGTGGATGTGCTTTTTGACAGTTTATGTTGTGCCGGGTTCCCTTCCAACTCTGCGGCGGTGCTGCTCACAGGCATGGGCGCGGACGGGGCAAGGGGGATGTGCGATCTTAGGAATTCCGGCTGGATGACCGTGGCTCAGGACAAGGAATCCAGCGTGGTCTGGGGTATGCCCGGAGCGGCGGTAAAAATGGGTGCGGCGCGCGAAGTCTGTTCCATTGAAGATATGGCCGGGTTGCTGGTAAGGCATTTTAAAAAACGTTTCAGGAGTTAGAACAGATGACCGAAGTCAAAGAGCAGCTGCTCACCGAACATAAGATCAATGTCTTGCTGATAGATGACCAACCCATGGTGGGGGAGGCTGTGCGGCGTATGCTTGAAGGCGAGGAGGACATTGATTTCCACTTTGTGAGCGATCCGACCAAGGCCATTCCCACTGCTGAAGAGTTGCAGCCTACAGTCATTTTACAGGATCTTGTCATGCCTGAGATTGACGGTATGACCATGGTCAAATTTATGCGGGTTAATTCCAAGCTCAAGGATATTCCCCTGATTGTGCTTTCCACCAAGGAAGAGCCGACCACCAAGGCCGAAGCTTTTGCTCTCGGAGCTAACGATTATCTGGTCAAACTTCCCGACCGCATCGAGCTTCTGGCACGCATCCGTTACCACTCCAAGGGTTACATCAACCTTTTGCAGAGAAATGAAGCATACGAACAACTGCGTGAAAGCAGGGATGAAATGCGCAAGGAGCTTGCTGTTGCCGCTGACTACGTGACCTCCCTGTTGCCGGACCCGGTTAAAGAGGGGAATATTCAGGCGGACTGGCGGTTTATTCCTTCGGCATCATTGGGCGGCGATTCCTTCGGCTACCACTGGCTCGATGATGATCATTTTGCCATGTACCTGCTTGATGTCTGTGACCACGGGGTCGGTTCGGCACTTCTTTCTGTCTCAGCCATGAACGTGCTTCGATCCCAGACCTTGCCGGATACTGATTTTCTTAAACCGGACGAAGTGCTGACATCCCTGAACGATTCCTTTCAGATGGATCAGCAGAACAACCTTTATTTCACCATGTGGTACGGTATTTATCGTAAATCGGACCGGACCTTAACCTTTTCCAGCGGCGGACATCCACCGGCACTGCTTATCGCGGACGGGGAAGTGCAGCAGCTGCGTACTCCGGGAATGATTGTGGGCGGTATGCCGGATATGACCTACACCAGCGACAGCGTGACTGTTGAGCCGGGTGCGCGCTTCTTTCTCTATAGTGACGGGGTCTACGAGCTGAAAAAAGTTTCAGACGGCAAGATGTGGGAGTTTGATGAATTTTCCGGGTTCATGAAAGGGACCGGAGGAGAGCTGGGCACACCCATTGACCAGCTTATAGCGCATACCCGCCAATTGCAGGGTAGTGAACTTTATGAAGATGATTTTTCCATGGTGGAGTTTGTCTTTGCCTAAGTCGGGACTTAGAGGCAGGCTTTGCATTTAATCGGGAATTAAAGAGGACTGATAATGAGTATCCGCAAACAGTTCATAACCGGGTGTGTGGTTTTTTGTATAGCCCTGACCGTGGCCATAATGTGGCTGGTTTCAGACTATGCCCGCGAGACCCTGATGGACCAGTATCGTTCCAAGGCAGAAATCATGCTGCACACTATGAAAGCAGTGCGCAAGCATACCGGATCTGTTATCCGTCCCAAGGCCACGGAAATTCTGCCGGAAAATAAGTTTGTAACCGAGTTGCAGTCCACTTCCTTTACCGCCAACGGCGTGTTCGGACGTATTCCCGATGTCTACAGGCATGAGTTGAACTTTAAAACCGCTTCCACCAAGCCGCGTAATCCTGATAATCTGGCCACCAATGACGAGGCCCGAATTATCGAGGAGCTTGATGCCATGGCTCGGGTCGGAAAAAAACCTTTCATCGGGGAAATTTGTAAAATTAACGGCATTGAATCTTTTATTGTCGCAGAAGGAGAGGTAAATAAGCCTTCCTGCATGGTCTGTCACGGTGATCCTAAAGATGCTCCGCCGTCCATGAAAAGCAGGTATCCGGTCAAAAGTGATACGGGTTACTACCGCAAGCCGGGGCGCATTGAATGCGCCATGATTTCGGCCATTCCGCTGGCGGCTATGAATGCCGCTTCCAATCAGGCTCTTGGTGCGGTGGTCTTCATGGGATTTATTTTTATTGTGGTAACTCTCGGTTTTCTTCTCTTCGGTCTGAACCTTATTTTCAGCCCGGTTTCACAGATTACCAACATTGCCAAGGAAATTGCTTCTGGTGACCTGAACAGTGCCAATGTTTCCATCCGCAAAATGAAGAATATGGCTGAAGGTAAATTTTTTGCAGGCCGGATCATGCGGCCCGGAAACGAAATCGGTAATCTGGTGACTTCTTTTGAAACCATGATTTCCGGTCTTTCAGAATTGATCGGTGAAGTTCAGTCCTCCGGGGATAATGTTTCAGTGGCCGGAAACAAGATCAGGTCCACTGCCGAGCATATTGATTCTGCGGTAAACAGGCAGGCAGCCTCTACCAACGAAGTTACCGCCACCAGCAGGTTGATCAGTAAGACCTCCAAGGATCTGGTGGAAGTGATGACTGATGTCGCCGATAGTGCCAGTGAGTCCGCCCACATGGCCGAAACCCTGCAAGGAAATATCGAACGGCGTGAGCAATCTTTGATCAGGCTGGTTGAATCTACTGACAATGTTTCATCGCGGTTGGCGGCTATCAGTGAAAAAGCCAGCAGGATTAACCATATTGTGACCACCATTGCCAGAATTGCAGACCAGACCAACCTCCTCTCGCTTAACGCGGCCATTGAGGCTGAAAAGGCCGGACAATTCGGTCAGGGATTTTCCGTGGTTGCCCGTGAGATGCGCAGACTGGCTGATCAGACGGTCATTGCCGCAGAAGATATTGAACTCATGGTCCGGGACATGCAATCCGCAGTCAGTTCCGGGGTTATGGAGATGGAAACTTTCAATCATGAAGTCCGTTCCAGTGTGGATGAGGTGGAAAAGATGAGTGTCGATCTGGGGCAGATTGTGGATCAGGTCCGGGTACTCAAGCCACGTTTTGTGGATGTCTCCCGTTCCATGGGTGATCAGGCCGATAGTGCTGAGCAGATCAGTGATGCCATGGGTGACCTCAGTGAAACCGCTGCCGGAACTACGGAATATCTCGAAGAATTTAAGCGTACAGTGGCGAGCCTGAACTATACCGTCCAGAGTCTGACCGGTGCTGTAGACGGCTTCCAGACTGTTGAGGATGATTTTTTCTCCTCATCGGACGAAAAGGAAGATCCTGCAAAGGATAAAAGTGAATCGGAGCCGGAGAATTAACACAGTTGTAACGGTTCCGCCTTAATCCGTACCAATGTTACAGGTAAGGTCCGTCCAAAAGGAGAACATTGTGTCAGTTGAGAAAATACTGGTCGTAGAAGACCATAATGATACTATCGAGTTGCTTAAGTACAACCTGACCTCTTCCGGTTACGAGGTTGTAACTGCCATGGACGGTCACAAGGCTCTGGATCAGGCCGGAAAAGAGAATCCTGACTTGATTTTGCTGGATCTCATGCTGCCCGGTATTGACGGGCTTGAGGTCTGCCGCAGGTTGAAGCAGGAAGTCGCCACCCAGCATATCCCGGTGGTCATGCTCACCGCCAAGGGTGAGGAAGTGGACCGGGTTGTGGGGCTTGAGCTTGGTGTGGACGATTATATCGTTAAACCGTTCAGCCCTCGTGAACTGGTCCTGCGGGTCAAGGCAGTACTGCGCCGCAGTAGTGAAGTGCCTGAACCGCGCCGTCCCGGAAAATGGAACAGGGAAGGGCTTTCCGTGGATTTTGAAGCCCATACTGTGGAATGCGACGGTGATCTCGTGGCCCTGACCGCCACTGAGTTCAAGCTCTTTTCCGAGCTGTTGCAGCATGAAGGCAAGGTGCGTACCCGTGACCACCTGCTTGATACTGTTTGGGATACCCATTTTGAAGGATATTCCAGAACCGTGGATACTCATATCCGCAGACTGCGTCAGAAACTGGGGCCTTACGCCGATTATATCGAAACCGTGCGCGGTGTCGGTTACCGTTTCAAACATTCTTAGGTCCGGTTTGAACGATAAATCCAAGGCCGTCCTGTTGATGGCCGCCACGGCCTTGATCTGGAGTTCCGGGGGACTGGCGATCAAGCTGGTGGACTGGAATCCCATGGCGATCACCGGGGTGCGCAGCGTGCTGGCGGCATTGACCTTGGCTGTTCTTTTTCGGGGCCGTCTGAAATTTGGATTTTCACTGGTGCAATTGGGAGCGGCTGTGGGCTATGCCGGGTTGCTGATTACCAATGTTGTTGCCACCAAGCTGACCACTTCAGCCAATGCAATTCTTTTAGCCTACACCGCCCCGGTTTATGTGGCCCTTCTGGCCCCGTGGTTTCTCAAAGAGAAAACAAGCCGCAGTGATTGGATATTCATCGCAGTCACCGTGGGCGGCATGGTCTTATTTTTTCTAGATAAGCTTTCGCCAAGCGGACTCTGGGGCAACATTATTGCCGTTGGTACCGGAGTTTCCTACGCCGTATTTACCCTCTGCATGCGGGCCCAGAAATCAACTTCCCCGGTGGAATCCGTAATCATGGGCCATGTGCTGACCGCCCTCTGCGGCCTGCCCTTCATGTTCAGCACCATGCCCTCAGCTGAAAGTTGGATGGGTTTAATCTATCTCGGCATTTTTCAGCAGGGTATTTCATTAGCTTTGTATGCATGGGCCATCAAACGGCTGGGCGCGCTGGAAGCTATCCTGATCATGACCCTAGAGCCGATCTTTAATCCTATCCTTGTCGCTGTCGGCTACGGTGAGATTCCCGGTAAATGGGCAATTGTCGGCGGGCTGGTGGTGATAGGTTCGGTTACGGTGCGTGGGGTGTTGCCGTTTATGAAGAAGACAAAAAATTACCCCGGAAGTTAAAACTTCCGGGGTTTCTATTTAAATCGCTTTCTTGCTTTTCAAGAGCGGCTTCTTGATGCCGAACTTGGCGAGCATTTTTTTCATTTTTTTGGTAGAATCTGCTGTTCCGGTATGGCGGACAAAGACCCGGTACCATGTGCGGGTTCCGCTTTTTCCGGGTTCAACGTAGGAATCGAGTCCGTTGACAATAAGCTTGTCCGCAAAGGACTGCGCCCTTGCGTCATCGCCGAATGATGCGGCCTGATACACATAGTTGTATTTGGGCGCATCCACTTCTTCCGGGTTATCGATTTCCACCGGAGGTTCCGGCTCGGCCTGCTTAACTTCAGCAACTTTTTTCGCAACTTTTACCGCGGGTTTTTCTGCTTTTGCGGGGTCGGCTTTCTTTGCCGCAGTGGCTTTCTTTTCAGCTTTGGCAGCAATTTCCTTTTTCGGCTCTTCCGGTTTTACAGCAGGTTCGGGCTTTTTCTTGAGCTGGTCGATATAGTCCAGCTCTTCAGGCTTGAGCACGCCGCCTTTAACCTCACCGGAAGCATTGCTCTGGCTGGGCAGCATCATGGCGATTTCGGGCATATCCTTTTCAGGCTGATACCCTCGGCCCAGCAGTATTCCCAGCACAAAGAAGGCGCACAGGGCTGCAACAGCCCCGGCACACAGCCCGATGACTTCGGGCATGGTGAAGGTAAAGGTGAATGTCTTTTCCTGACCGGGAGCGGCCTTCTTCTTTTTTCTGGGTGCAGCCATGGTTGAAACTCCGGTTTGTTATTACATGCTTTCAGGAGCGGAAACGCCAAGCAGGCTCAGGCCGTTGGCAAGGGTTCTTGCAACAGCCTGCAACAGAACCAGTCTTGCGGCGATCACATCTTCCTCAGCGGAAAGGATGTGGTGCATGGAGTAGAATCTGTGCAGCGCACTGGCAAGGTCGCGCAGGTAGTAGCTGATCACGTGCGGGCTCATGTTCTTGCCTGCGTTTTCAGCAACATCGGCGAACTGATCCATGAGTTTCATGAGGTTCAGTTCTTCCGCGTTGGCCAGGGCGGAAAGGGGGGCCGCGTCCATGGCGGGAACTTTGATGCCCTGATCCGCTGCCTTGCGCATTACGGAGCAGATACGCGCGTGGGCGTACTGTACGTAGTAGACCGGGTTGTCCATGGTCTTTTGCTTGACCAGCTCAAGGTCGAAGTCGAGATGGCTGTCGCTCTTGCGTGAGAGGAACATGAAGCGGGATGCGTCGCGGCCCACTTCGTTCACCACGTCTTCAAGGGTTTCAAATTTACCGGCACGGGTGGACATGGCGATCTGTTCACCGCCGCGCAGCAGGTTGACCAGCTGTACGAGGATTACATCAAGCTGTCCTTTTTTGCCGAGGGCTTCCACAGCAGCCTGCATGCGGGGAACATAACCGTGGTGGTCTGCACCCCAGATGTCGACTACAATGTCGAAGCCGCGTTTGTATTTGTCATCGTGGTAGGCGATGTCGGAAGCGAAATAGGTCAGGTCTCCGTTGGACTTGCGCAGTACGCGGTCCTTGTCGTCACCCAGTTCGGTGGATTTGAACCAGAGCGCGCCGTCTTTTTCGTAAGCCATGCCGCGTTTTTTTAGGTCGGCAAAGGTTTCTTCAACCTTACCTACGGAAACGAGGCTCTTTTCGGAGAACCATACATCATGGCGTACATCAAAGGCAGCGAGGTCTTTCTTGATACCTTCAAGAATTTCATCTTTACCGTACTCGCGGCAGATGGCGATGGCCTCGTCTTCACTCATGTCGAGAATACCGGGATTGCGTTCCAGTACTTCAGCGGCGAGATCTTTGATGTATTCACCTTTGTAGAAATCTTCGGGTTGGGCAATGTCGCGGCCCTGAGACTGCTGCAAGCGGACCCAGATAGAGGTGCCGAGAATGAGCATCTGGCGGCCGGCATCGTTGACGTAGTATTCTGCTTCAACATCATAGCCGGTAAACTCAAGGATGCGCACGAGGCAGTCGCCGAGGGCGGCACCGCGACCGTGACCGATATGCAGCGGTCCGGTGGGGTTGGCGGAAACGTATTCCACCTGAATCTTGGTGCCTTTGCCGATTTCACTGCGGCCGTACTCTTCGCCTTTAGTCAGAACTTCGGGAACGAGATCCTGCCAGAAGGAATTGGAAAAAGTGAAGTTGAGAAAGCCCGGTCCGGCGATATCAACTTTTTCAACGTATTTATCTCCAGCCAGCTCGGACTGGATAGTCTCCGCAATGGCGCGGGGATTCATTCTGGCCTGCTTGGAGAGCATCATGGCGATGTTTGCGGACATGTCGCCGAATTTTTTGTCTTTGGGAGGCTCGATAACGGCCTTTTCCGGCCATTCCCAGCCCTTGGCTTCGAGAATGGAACCGAGAACGTTTTCAAGGTGTTGTTTAGCTTTCATGGTGGATCAAAAATCTCCTTAATAAATTATGATGGCAGACCTGCCGGGTCCGGCGGACTGTTTATCTGTTATGTAGGCATGCTTCGCTTATCATCTTTCGGTGCGGCTTCCAAGTGCTGTGTTGGCTCTAAAAAAATCTTAAGCGTTGTGCTTAACTGAGTTTGTGAAAAAACGAATCTATATTGCCTTTTTCTCTAATACAGCAAAATATGGCTGCATACAAAGGAGAATATAAATTGGATACTGAATTTGATGCAGTAATCAACCGTTTTCAGAAAATGAGTTACACCATTCCATGGAACCTTTTTCTGCTTACTTTCGGTGGATTCATTGCTGCCATAGCCATAAAAGCAATAATAATTCCGAACTCTTTTCTGCCCAGCGGGATTTCCGGCCTGGGGCTGCTGTTCTATTATATTTTCCCACAGCTCAGTTCCGGGCTATGGATTTTCCTGCTTAATATCCCGGTATTCCTGATCGGCTGGTTTTTTATTAGCAAAAAATTCTTTTTCTATAGTTTTTACGGCCTGATCTCGCTTAGTTTTTTTATCGAACTTGTACCTTGGGCAATTCCGTTTTCCGATAAATGGCTGGCAGTGCTTGCCGGGGGAGTTGTGCTGGGCATAGGCTCCGGGATTTCTCTGCGCTCACTAGGTTGCAGCGGTGGGATCGGGATTCTGCTGGTGCTGGCCCGCGAAAAGCTGGGCATCAAGCCCGGGCAGTTTTCCATGGGATTCAATGTCGTTGTGCTGGGAGTAGGTACATTCTGGCTCAATCTCGATGATGTTCTTTATTCACTGGCAATGATATACGTAGCTTCAGCCGCCATTGACGGGGTGCAGCGTCTGTTCAACCAGCGTAAACTGGTCCTTGTCATCACCACTTTTCCTGAAGATGTTGCCGGGGCGATTATGGCCAAGATGGGCAGGGGGACCACCTTGCTTAATGCCAAGGGCGGCTACACAGGCAAAGAAAAAACTGTGATCATGACTGTTGTGGATTCTTTCAGGATCAAGCGTCTTGAGTCCACTGTATTCACCATTGACCCGGCGGCTTTTGTCATAATCGAATCAACCTTCAGCGTTCTCGGAAAAGGTTTTTCCGTGCCGAGGTAGATATGAGCAGAACTATCGCGCTTTTAACTGATTTCGGACTGGATGATCCATACGTAGGGCAGATGAAAGGGGTGCTGGCTGCTCAGGCCCCGGATTCCCGCATCATAGATGTCAGCCACGGTGTGGAGCCGTTCTGCATTTCGCAGGGGGCGTTTTTCCTTTCCGCTGCTATGGACCATTTTCCAAAGGATACGGTTTTCATCACCGTGATCGATCCCGGCGTGGGCAGTGCGCGCAGGATCATCGCTGCCGAGTTCGGGGAGCAGATTGTGCTTGCTCCCGATAACGGGGTGCTTGAACTTGCGGAGACCCGTTTTCCCGGAACCATGATTGTTACTGATTTAAGCGAGACCGCAGCCAAGATTCACAGTTCCGCCACTTTTCATGGCCGCGATATTTTTGCACCCCTTGCCGCGTCCATCGCAAGCGGAACTTCCCTTGAGTCCCTGGGACCCAAACTACCGTTGCGCGAGATGGTGCGTACCGGAATCAATAAGCCTCTCTGGCTGGAAGACGGCGTTAAAGCCACCATCCTGCACAAGGACCGTTTCGGTAATCTGGTGCTCAATATCCCCGACACCCAGTCCCTGCCGGAACGTATGTGCATCCCCAAAGAGCAGCTTCTTTCGGGCAATGATGCCAGCTGTGTAAAGCGGGTTTGCTGTTATTCCGAACTTGAGGCCGGAGCCACCGGGCTGCTGGCCGGAAGCCAAGGCTACTACGAACTGGCTTTGAATCGCGGCGCAGCATCAGAAATGTTAGGGCTTGAGCCGGGGGCTTTGGCTTATATTTAATTTAGTTTTATGGTGCGAAACTGTTATTGCTCCAACAGAAAAAGATGAAAGATAAAAACAGCTCAGGTAGACTTGTCACTATCCCCGCAAAAAGAACCAATACCCAATATTTTTTTGTTTTTGCTTTAGTATTTAAAAACATTAAGAGTAAAGCCAGATAAGGAACTATAGGGGCCAATAAAACAATCAATCCATTGGAAGTTGCAAAGAAAAGGTATCCAAAGAAAATCCAACTTGGAAGTACATAAATCCACATCAGGGCTATTATTGTCTCATTTCTTTTAATCGATTTATCATGGTGAACCACGATATTGCTCCTTTTCTGTATAATTCAGCATTCTTCTTATCTGCGTTTTTAGGAGGATTTTTCCATTTACTGGAGTCAGGACCTAATTTTTAAGATCATTTACCAATTCTTCATCAGCCTTTTGAATTAATTCTTTTTGTGTTTTATTAACGTCCCCAAGAATATCCATATTTTTAGCCCTTTCGTAAGCAAGGTCATGTGCTTTGTATGCTTCATCCAAGCTATCTACAGGCTCAGCGGAGCCAACCTTGCCTCCATCGACACTTCCACTGTAGTTTCCTCCTCCCCAATTTCCATATTTTGGACCGTCTTTTAAAGATCGTCCTTGTCCTCCCCATTCAAGCGGCGAAGAATTCATTTTTTTCACCTGGTCATTTGGATCAACATTAAAAACAGAGTCGGTTATATCGTCATATTCTTTCGTAGTAAGCATACCTTTCTTGGCTTTGCTCTGCTGCTTTGCATTAGCAGTTTTTGCCAATAATCCGGTCCTATGGTTCCTACGCTCCATATCCCCACGGGCCCTGCGCTCCAATGTCGCTTTCTCTTTAGCCATTTGGGCTTTCGCCATTGTTTCAGCCAGCGGTTCTTCTTTCCGGGCCTTTTGCGCTTCGGGTTTGCCCGATAAAGTATTTATACCCGTACCGACTTGGGTTGGGGCTTGCTTGTTCGGTTTGGCCTGCTTGTTGGGGTCAACAGTATCTGTCAGGGGGCTGGCAGGATTGTTTTTTAATTCGATGGCACCAATGCTAACCATTTGCCGCATTTTATCATTGCGCTTTTGGGCATCAGCAATTGTGCGGTCCCTTCTCTCCTTTGTTTCAGCTAATTTTGCCTGTTCAGCTTGAAACTCCTTTTGGGCTATTTCCGCAGCCCTTTTTTCCATTTCTCGGGCTTGTTGTACACTTGATTTGGCTGAAGAATTATTGCTTTGGTCATTGTTCTTGCCAATGGTTCTATTCCCATTAAATCCAAGTGTTGAATGGGCTCTTGTGCTGCTGTCCCCTGATCCAAATGCGCCAATGGTGCCATTGCTAAACAACTCTTTCCTATCCACAAAGTTAATCGGATCATCCAGACAATAACCATACACATCAACATCCCCGCCAGCATATCCGAGCGGGTCAGGCGAAATGAATCTGCCGATTACAGGATCGTACTCGCGGTAGCCGAAGTGGATCAGCCCGGTGTTGCAGTTATAAAGACTTCCGGCGAATAGTTTTTATACTCAATTACTATAAAACAGCCCCCGGACCGGAGTCCGGGGGCATTGTTAATCTTCTTCCGGTGGAGTGAATTCTTCGGGAGTATTTTTTAGCTCTGGGTGTCGTTCGTAAAATCCTTCAAGAAGTTCAAGTGGACAATGACAGTTCTGACATTGTGAATCATTGGGAATTTCTTGGGGTGAATAAACTGTCTGACATTTAGGGCAGATCATTATTTTTTCTTCATAAGGATCTTGTTCAGCACGAAACCCTAAAATAGCGAATGCTGCTGCGGCAGCAAGTTCTATCCATCCTACAAATCCCGGAACACGAAAACCTTTGTATGTCCCTCCATCACCCAAAATTATTGTTAGTAATCCAAGAACGGCGAAAAGTATTGCTAGTGAATTAGCATCATTTTTACTTACATTCTCTCTTTTAAATTTTTTGTTATTTTTTTCGTCCTGTACTATTCGCATTGCTTCTTATTTAGTTTTTTGGCCCCATTTGGGATCATGTTTTTTGTTAAAGTTATCAGCCTGTTCTCTAACTTTTTTGGCCGCAGCTATTCGGGATGCCGTTTTGCTTACTGAAGGGGGCATTTCATCAAACAAGCTGGTCGCACCGTCAGTCACTTTATCGAGATCAAGTTTATGCTTTGTCCCTATCTCGCTTGTCCTTATATTTATATCAGTCTTTCTTCCTGTATCCCGTACCAAACCCTTAGTGCGCTTTGCCGCCTTCCCAAGCTTTTCAAGCCCCCTACTTACATGAGGTGCAGCCCTTCTGGCAGTTGCGGCTCCCACGGTTGCAAGCTCCCCGCCTGCAAGTATACCACCTGCAATGACTCCGGGTAATGCTGCCGCTGCCAGTGTTGTTCCATAAATCCTTGGATCACTAG